>JAHDFQ010000007.1:21630-50651 GCA_020628085.1 Saprospiraceae bacterium | reverse complement strand
AACTCTGGAAAATCAATTATTGTCACATCAGATGAAATTTCATCTATACAACCCGTAACTGAATTACTAGCAGTTAAAGTAACTTCGTTAGTACCTGGCTCATAGATAAAGACAGGATTTTCTTCGGCTGTAGAAGCACTGTTCCCTAAATCCCAGCTATATGTATCAGCATTCGTGGAAGTGTTGGTAAACTGAACTGTTCCTAAACACGGATCAAGAATTGTACTCTCAAAAGCAGCTACTGTCCCAAAAACTTCTACATCTGTAGAAATACTATTGGCACAAGCACCGTCTGGAGTAGCATCAGAATCAATAGCTGTCAAAGTAACCGTATACACACCAGCCTCGGAATAAGTATAAGTAGGATTCTGTTCATTTGAAGTATTGCCATCACCAAAGTCCCATTCAAAGCTATCAGCGTTCGCAGAAGACAAATTTTCAAAATTGAATGTACCATCACAACTTTGGACACCTTCTGTTGGTAAGAAGCTAGCTACTACAGGATCAGCAATTGTAATCATTTCGGTAGTAGAATCATCACAACCAGAAGCTCCTTCCGTTACCGTCAATGTTACTGTGTACGTTCCTGGTGCATAAATATTAGTTGGGTTGATAGCTGTTGATAAATTGCCATCACCAAAATCCCAAGCGTACGTAGATGCGTTTGTAGAATTATTTTCAAAGGTCACTTGACCATCACAATTGATAACAGGCGTAAAAGCTGCAACAGGATCAACAACGGTTATAGTTCTTGATATTGTTTCTGTACAAGCACCATCCAAACTCGTTAATGTTAAATTAGTAGATATGGTCGCATTTCCATCTGCTAAATTATACGTATGCGTAACAGGACTAATATCAGTAGCGGTTTCGCCATCTGCAAAGTCCCAAGTAAATGTGGAAACATTCGTTGTATCTGTCAAAGTAAATGTTACCGACTCACCATTACAAATCAAGTCATCACTAATCGTATAGTTTCCTTCTGGACTCGCAAGAGCAGTGAATGTAAAAGATTCCGAAGCGGTACATTCAGCAGGAATTGTACTTGCTGTTAACGTAACCGTATATGTTCCAGCAGAATAATTACTAGAAGCCGAAAAAGCATCATTTGAAAAAGCTCCATTTCCTAAATCCCAGATATAATTAACTGGAGAAGTAGAAATAGAAGTATTATTGAAAACACCAATAGTTGGAGTACAGATCGGATCAATGTCATCTAAATTTGATGTAAAATCTGTGATTGGGAAGTTTTGTACTTCGATAAATCGTATAGCTGTACGTGTACATCCAGTTGCTATTTCCGTATAAGTTAAGGAAGCTTCGTATGTACCTGCTTCGGTATAGGTAACCGTTTCTGATTGATTGGTACTAGTTTGGTTGTTGCCAAAATCCCATTCATAACTCAAACTAGATCCTTGCTGGGTGAAGTCTGTTGCTGAAAATTCAACATCTGAACCCACACAGATAATTGATGGATTGGCTATGATTTCACTAAATGGAGTATAATCAGGAACAGTCAAAGTAACAGAACCATCACAGCCTAGCACATCAGTAGCGGTAAGGGTCGCAGTTGCGGAAGGTTCTTCAAAGGTATACATAGGATTTTGTTCACTAGCACTACCACCATCTCCAAAATCCCATTGCCAAGAAACCACAGTTGTATCTGCCTGTGTTTGATCTGTAAATTGAATATCTACAGGAAAACAAACAGGTGCAGGATCAAAGGTAAAGTCTGGTAATACTTGATATACTACAATATCTAAAGAAGTTGTATCTACACAACCGTTAATATCTCGTCCGATCAAATTTACAACATCTGGCCCTGGTGTTCCAAACAAAAATTCAATTGTATCCAGTTGTGTTGTAATGGGTCGTGTTTGATTCGGAATATCCCAAGTATAGCCTCGATGACATCGCTTATCAATTCCTGAAGAAGGTGTTCCAATTAAATTGTATAATTGACCTGCACAAATCAACGTATCTAACTCAAAATCTGGTTGTAAGTCACGAATACAAATCTTGACGCTGTCTACACTTGGTGGACATCCAGTCATATCATTCGTAGCCGTTAAAGTAACGGTATAATCACCTACTGTTTCATAAATATGTGTTGGATTTGCTTCTTCACTGGTCATACCATCACCAAAGTCCCATAATAAAGCAGTAGCCTGCATACTTGAATCTCTAAACTCTACTGTAAAGGGTGCATCACAATCCATTTCATAATCAATAACAGCTAATGGGCCGTTAACGGTAACAAATTCCTCGTTTGTTACGGTAGTAATACAGCCGTTGTATTCAGCGATAACCGAAACATCTATTGCACCAGCTGTTGTTGCAAACTCCAAACCTGATGAAGCAGACTGAAAACAAGCAGTCGATTTTCCACCATCTGCTTCAAAATGCCACGCATCAACACCTTCAAATGTAGTCGTTCCTTCAAAATTTATCGTATCTCCTATACAAATAGTGGTTTCATCTGCTGTAACATCCAAATCAGAAATCAGATCACCCACTAAAACTTGAATAGCGTAGGACGTGTCTTGACAACCTGCCTCGTTAGTAACGATCAAAACCACGTCATATTCACCTGGTTCGGTAAATGTATGCGTAATATCATCACCTGTAGTGTTAGAATCAGTCGTTCCATCTTGAAAGTCATACAACCACTCAACAATGGGTTCGTTTGAAATACTTAAATCTGTAAATGTTACTTCTAAAGGCACGCAACCTGAAATCGTATCTACTTTAAATTCTGCATTTGGACGATGAATAATATTGGTCTGCTGTGTTGTATTGGTACAGCCACCATTAGAAACGGTTAGTGATGTTGTGTACATCATTTCCATGTTAACACTGTATATAAGTGTATCGTATCCAAATAAGGTGTCAATGGCTATCACATCATTGGAAGTCGTTCCATCATCAAACGTCCATTCGTAATTTCCTAAATCTGGATTGATTGGTGTGAACGTTACAATTACTTCGCCATTACAAGTGTAGTTTGGCTCAGCAGTAAATGTCGCATCGGCATCCCCAATCGTTATGCTTTGAGTCACAGTATTTGAACAGTTGAAAGCCGTTTCAACAACCAAGGTCACGGCGTATGTTCCTGGCGCAGCATATTCATGTGTCGGATTTGCATCATTAGACGTTGCTCCATCGCCAAAAGCCCAAGTGTAATTTCCATCAGCTGATTGATTGGTAAACTCAACGGCTTGACCTACACAGGCACTTGCATCTGAGGTAAAGGCAACATCGGGCGTTCCGATACTAACGGTTGTTGAACTTGTAATAGCACAGCCTGAAGCAGATGTTCCTGTTAAAGTCACTAAATATGTACCATTGTCCGTATAGGTTTGCGTAGTTGGATTCAACCCTGTAAAGGTTGATCCGTTCCCGAAATCCCAAAAATATTCTAAATCTGGATCAGAAGTTACCGTAAAATCAACATTTAATGGTCCAGTACAAGCACCTGCTGGGCTGGGGTTTGTTGTAAAACTCACCTCGTGTCTATCGGAAACCACTACTAAGTCTTCTACTAATTCTGTAACCGAACAATTTTGCAAATCAGATTGAAGGGCAAGAGCTATGTCGTAAGAACCCGCATCATCAAAAACAAATGTTGGATTTTCATCTTCTGATGTTCCCAAAGCGTCAAATGACCAAAGGGTTGTAAAGTCAATTGCTGGATCGACAAACCCTGTATTTGAAAACTGCGTCACCAATGGTAGACATCCTTCTGCTGGATCAGGTGTCAAGATCAGTTCTGGTTGTGGGTATACGGTAATATTTACCGTTCCGATGATATCACCACCTATTACTTCTCGAAGCGTCACTTCATAAGTACCAGGACTATTGAATACCCGATCAGGATTTTGCAAAATAGATGTAGCTGAATTTCCAAAATCCCAGAAATATGTGGGCAGTCCACTTGGTGCGGTAAATTGTACATTTAAAGGCGTACAACCTTCAGTGACATTGGCAGTTTGTGCTGATAATCGAGCTGAAATAAAAACCAAGCAAACGAAGAATAGTAACTGAAATTGTTTCATATAGTTCAAAATATATTTTTTCAGATAAAACAGTAAGGCAAAACTAATACTCCCTTACTCATACGGTAAAAATGAACAAAATGATTTTATTAGACATAATTTTAGCACTAATAAATAACTTTTCATACACACTACGTATATAATTTAAGCAAATATACATTTTAATTAAAATATTTTGGCTGCCAATTGCAATTTTGCTAAGTTTGTTCAATCAGAATATGTTAATGTGCATAATATTGTAACGATGTATCTTGTTTTAGCATATGACAATTAATGATTTTAATTATTTTCGAGAATATTTACGACAACACTTTCTTATGAAAAAATATTTCCTGCTTTCTTTAGTATTTTTTGTTTCTTTTGCCTCCTTAACGGCGCAAGAATTATTAACTAAAGAGCGACCACTACCTTGTCTAAATAAGAAATTTACTATTGTTGTACATACGACAATTGACTCTTTGGGTGTGACTGGTCTTGAACTGGATTCAGTAATGGTGATGTTAGAAACACTAAATTTTGATTTTCAACCCATCTGCACCGAATTTGAAATTTGTGCTTTTGATACGATACCTAATTATCAATATGACATATTAGAGGAAGAAGAATGGGAGGAAGTCCAAACGGTTTATCATCAACAAAGAAGAATAAATATATTTTTTGTAAATTCTATTGCCGAAGCTTTACTGAATCAACAAATTTGTGGATTTAGTACGCAAGAAGGTTTGCTACAAACCGAAAATGGTGGTATTGTTATAGAAAAAAGATGTGCAGGTGAAACGGTTAACCCTCGTTTATTGTCACATTTGATGGGGCATTATTTTGGTTTATTGAATACATTTGAAGCTGACCCTGTTAATGAGGAATTGGTAGATGGTTCTAATGCGGCTACAACAGGAGATTTAATTGAAGATACGGCTGCTGATCCTTTTGTACTGGGTGATGATGCTTCTACTTATGTAGATTTGAACTTAGATTGTCGTTTTATTGATTTAAAACAAGACGCTAATAGTGCCTATTATGTACCTGATGTAGGAAATATCATGTCTTATTATCCTTGTCGATGTGGATTTACATTAGGTCAGTATGAGCGAATGGTATCAGTTTGCCGAGTAGCAGAAGGCATGTGGTAGCATTTATGATCTTCTTTTTAAAAAATACCAAAAGCCCCATCAAGAAGTCATCTTGATGGGGCTTTTGTAATTATAATAAATGGT
Organism: Saprospiraceae bacterium; assembly: GCA_020628085.1. Classification (GTDB taxonomy): domain Bacteria; phylum Bacteroidota; class Bacteroidia; order Chitinophagales; family Saprospiraceae; genus JAHDES01. Next base: position 45,382 of record JAHDFQ010000007.1, on the reverse strand, counting down.
CGAATATTACATTCTTAAGTCCTCTACATAAATATCATCAAATTTTGATGGATCGAACGTAAAATGTCCTTTGGCAAAAGTAGGATTGGTGTTAAATGATTGCATGTCAATGGTATAGCGTGATCCGTCTTTTGAAAATGCTTTTAACTCCTTAATCGTATTTGCTTTTTTATCAACAGTAACTCGTATTTTAAACACATCGGCATCTCGATCTACGGGTTTAAATTCAATTTGCTGAATAATAGTTGCCCCTTTAGAATATTGATCGGCAAGAATATAAATAAAATCGCCGTTTTCATACATTTCAATGATTTTTTGTGGCGACATAAATGACTCGTCGTCCATCATTTCTTCGGCATCGTTGATTTGCACTTCGTTATTTCCTTTTAAGTGAAACCAAAGCGTTGTACCGTCCGAAATAATAGACTGCTCTGGCATGTCCAACCGATATTGATTGCCCTTTTGTGCCATAGTTCCTTTCTGTACAATCTTGTCTTCTTCAGGAATTTCAATCGTTAGTGTAAAATCAGCTTCTATTTTTTCTAAACCGTTATACTTCTTTTTTAATTTTTCTAGTACTACTTTCGCTTCGGGATCAGATTCGGCAGCTGTAGTAAATTGTCCTTCATTTTGTGCAAATAAACTAGCTACAAAACACATCATTAATAAAAACAAAGGTATCTTTTTCATATATCTTGATTTCGTTTTCAATTACAAATCTCTACTTTAATAACGTTTCTATTTATAGAATATTGATTAGGAAACAAAGGTACATCGTTAATGTTTTTGTAAAAGAATACAGTTGGGTTAAAGTGATGTTAAAATACAAAAGGCACTATCAATATTACTTGATAATGCCTTTTGTATAGCTATTTTTTTTTGAGTTTACGCTTCTTCCCCTGATCGAACCAATAATTGGAATCCGTTACCATGAATGTTGACAATCTCGATATTAGAATCTTTTTTAAGATATTTTCTTAGTTTGGTTACGAAAACATCCATTGAACGAGCAGTAAAATAATTGTCTTCTCCCCAAATCTTGGTGAGCGCCTCTGAACGTGGTAATATGTCATTGACATGTGTGCAGAACATACGCAACAATTGCGCTTCCTTTGGTGATAATTTATCTTTTTCTTGATCGCCGTTTTCGTCTGTATGTGTCAATATTCGGAGTGGATAATTGAAATGGTATTGTCCGATTTCAAAATCTTTAATTTCTTCTTTTGGATCAGATTTACCCTGACTACGTTTCATGATGGCCTGTATACGGAATAATAATTCTTCCGAATTAAACGGCTTACTAATGTAGTCGTCTGCCCCAATTTTGAAACCTTGCAAGACATCTTCTTTCATCGTCTTGGCAGTCAAAAATATAATGGGCACATCTTTATCACGTTCTCTGACGTCTTTAGCTAATGTGAATCCATCTTTCTTTGGCATCATCACATCGAAAATACACAAATCAAAAGTTCCTTTTCGAAAGGCTTCAAGCCCTGCTACTCCATCGGTAGCTAAGGTAACATCATAATCATTCATTTCTAAGTATGATCTTAATACGTCACCAAAATTCGGATCATCTTCTACTAATAAGATTTTATAGTTCATAAAAGACTTGTTTTTTAAGTTTAGTTCTCAAGCTGTATTTCACTTCAATTATAGAAATAAAATACCGTCTACAATTTTTTAACTATTGTTAAAACGGCTGAGTAGTCTAATTGTTTTAATAATCTGTTATGGATAATGTTTACAAAAAGTATACATCAAGTGTACACTCTAACCTTTACTATATTAACATATCTCAATTCTGCAATATTGTTAAAGTGTTAAAATTTCTTTCAAAAAAGATAAAAAATATAAATTTTGGATTAAATAGCGTGTTTAAATGGAAGATGCAGGATAAAAGTACTGCCCTTACCCAACTCACTTTTCACATCAATACTTCCATTATGAGCGGTCACAATTACTTTTACATAACTCAAACCGAGCCCAAAACCTTTAACATCATGGATATTTCCAGTATGAACGCGATAAAATTTATCAAAAATATGTTTTAACGCATCCTTACTCATACCTATTCCATTATCCTTAATAGAAATTTCGATACCTGTGGCTGTATTTCGAGTAGAAACTAAAATTTGAGGCGTTTCTGGTGAGTATTTATTAGCATTATCTAATAAGTTATGAATAATATTTGAAATATGAGTTTGATCTCCTTGAATAGTTACTTTGTCAGCTTGTAAATTGGCTTTTACCTTACCGCCCTTTGGTTCAACTTGTAAATTGGTATGTTGAACGGCTTGCAAAATCACTTCATTCAGGTCTATGGTAGTAATATTGAGTTTAAAGTTTTCTTTATCAATTTGAGCCATTTGGAGTACTTTCTCTACTTGATTCAACATTCGTTTATTTTCCTGTTTAATGATACCTGCAAAGCGATTGACCTTATCTGTATTTCCAGAAATCATAGGGCTGGTAATAGAATCCGCCGCCAAGGAAATAGTGGCAATGGGTGTTTTAAACTCATGGGTCATATTATTGATAAAATCTGTTTTCATTTCACCAATTTTTTTCTGACGGAACACCACTTGTACGGTATATAAAAAGCAGAATAAAATAATAGCCGTGAAAACTAATGCCGCCAACATCGTCTGCCAAGCGGACTTCCAGATCGCACTTGTCAAATTAGGAAAATAGATCGATAAAAAACCTGGTGAACGAGTTCCGTAGGTAAATAAAGCTGTTCGGTAGTTGGTGTTGAGTAATTGCTCATCTCCCATAGCTACGCCTGTTCCTCCAAAGTCATTGATTAAATAATGTCCATTTTTGATAGTAAATCCTTGCCCTTTATTGGAATAGACCCCGTATTTGTAATCCAGATTGATTCCTTTATTTCGCAATTCTTGACGAATGATCTTTTCTAAAACATTAATATCTGGAAGGCGATCCTCTAATGATTTAGATATTTGTTTAATTTGATTAACTCGAATTGATTTTATGGCTCGTTCTCCTTCTTTTTGTCGCTCTCTCCGACAGGCTGAACAGTTGCACTTTTCTTGATCTAAATGTTCGATAATTTCTTCTGCGGTATAATCTTCTAAATTCTCCGAAATGTTCACACTGGTTTCTACAGCTATATTCTCAGATTTTAAAATATCCAACGCATATACCTTATTCTCTTCATCTTGCTGTAGTTTCTCCGCAATATTTTCTAATGCACCAATAACGCTACTGTTGAACTGTGCCCGATTGAGTTGCACCGACCAATTGATCCAATAAATCTGTAATAACACACTACCAAATAAGGCAACTGCCATTAGTCCCACAATAAGCCATATCGATTTCTTTTCCATAAAATTTGAGTAATTTACTTCACAGAACTACAAATATATTCATTTAATTGATCTACATTTTGGATTTAACAGCGATTTAACGTGCTGACGTTCATGTGCAAGTGCAAGTTTCATGCTTCTTGCTTCCTGAAATGCAGCGCAGCGAAATGCTCCTGCCTCCTGACTCCTCAAATGCAGCGTAGCGAAATGCTCCTGCCTCTTGCATCTCAAAGCGAAGCGTTCTCAAATCTCACAGTAAGCGCAGCGCAACGCTCTCACCTCTCCCTCCCCTTCACCACTAAATTTAACAACATTCCACCAATAATCAACAAAATACCGAGTAAACTCCAATAACTATGTGTCTCACCAAAGAAAAAGAACCCTAGTAAAAGCGAAAAAACCACTTCCAAATAGCTAATCGGAGCAATCTTATTGGCTTCTGCCATTTGAAATGCTTGGGTAACGAATAATTGTCCAAAAAAACCAGCGATTCCCATTCCCAGAAACCACCACCAGTCCGTTCCAATCGGCATTTTACCATACAGAATAGTAAAAGTACCTCCAATGAGAACACCAATCGACATAAAATAATTAATAATTACCAACGGATGATCCTTCATTCCAATTTTACGAATCAAAACATAAACCACACCAACCAAAGCGGCTGAACATAAAATCAAACATAATGCAAATAACGAAATACGTCCATCAAACCCTTTTAACAAAACAGCACCACCAAATGCCATTAAAAAGAAAAGCCATTGGATTGATTTTACTTTTTCTTTTAAAAACCAAAGTCCCATCATAGTCGCAAAAACAGGTGCTAAATAACGTAAACTTACTGCCGATCCGAAAGGCATTAATTGCAAAGCATAGAAAAAGGAGACCATAGACAAGACCCCGATGACACCTCGGGCAATCAACAATTTACGTTCATTTCCAAGTATGGAGATAGATTGGTGTTTAAGATAGATCGTACAAAAAACAACCGTAAATAGCGAGCGGAAAAAAACCAACTGAAAAGGATGGTATCCATTTAGATGTTTAGCAATAGCATTTAGTATTGTAAATGCTAATGTGCTATAAATCATATATTGAACTGGTTTGCTAATCATATAGTTGCTTTCTCTACAAACACTGGAATTGAATATAAGATTCAAAAATTAGCAGAAGAATAAATATTGATTTACTTCCAAATGATTCAAACTTACTAAAACCTCCGTCCTGCTTGATTTCTATAAAATTTTAATGTAGATTTGCATTGTGAGATATATCGCTATCATATTATCTGTTTATCTTTTAGTGTTGGCATTTATGCCGAGTCATGGCTCAATGATGCCATGTGGATCGTCTTGCTGCGATATAGAAATGCTGGAGTCATCTAATACTGATTCTACTGAAGAAAGTACAGAAAAAAGTTCTTGTCCTTCTCAATGTGCATCTTTCTGCTGTAATGTGATTACAGCTATTTCACCCAAAACTATGATACCTTTAGAATTTATGCCTACAAAACCCTTTGTAGAAAATTCTTTTCACTATAACTCACCAAAAGGAATTTCCTTTCAAAATATCGTTTGGCAACCGCCACAAAAAGTGTTGTAAATAACTTAGGATAATGATTCTCTTCCTTGTTGGAATTGATCTGTTTATTCGTACACTTATTTAAATTAGCTTTCGTATCAAAATAATTCTTTTGAGATATATAAGCTATTAAAACGATTTTAAATGAAAAGATATATATATTTCGTTGCCATGTTTATGGCAACATCCGCTTCTGTGTTTGGACAAAACCTTATCACAGGAAGCGTATTTAACGAACTCAATGAGCCACTTTTTGGTGCAACCATTTTGTGGGAAGGAACAGATATCGGGACGGTTGTAGATGAAGACGGTACATTTGAAATTATAAAACAAACTGAGGTTAAAAACCTTGTTATCAACTATGTTGGGTATGACGAAGTACTCATTGAAGTTGCGCCAGAGGAAGAAGAAGTCTTTATTCAAATAGATGGTATAACAGACTTGATGGAGGTCGAAGTTGCGGCAGATATTCGAGACAATTATGTTTCTACTATTTCTACGCTAAATATTGAAACGATTGGATGTAGCGAACTACGAAAAGCTCCTTGTTGCAACTTAGCTGAAAGTTTCCAAACCAATGTTGCTGTTGATGTGTCGTACAACGATGCCGTTACAGGCGCAAAAGAAATTATGCTTCTGGGTTTGAGGGGAACTTATACTCAAATGACTGTCGAAAAAAGACCTGCCATGACTGGGCTAGGTAGTGCATTTGCCATGGGTTATACACCTGGAACTTGGTTAGAAAGCATCCAAATTATTAAAGGTCAAGGAACAGTAGCCAATGGCTATCAAGCTATCGCAGGGCAAATTAATACGGAGTTAGTAAAGCCCTTTAATGATAAACAGCTATTTGTTAATTTATATGGATCATCTTTCGGACGTGGCGAAGTGAATGTTCATTTGAACAAGAAATTTGATAAAAATTTCAGTGCTGGTCTGATGCTACACGCAAGTAAGATGCAAAATCAAATGGATGATAATGATGATGGATTTTATGATACGCCACAGAAAGAATTACTGACTGCACTGTTCCGCTCTTCGTACCGAAATAACATGCTCGATGCACAATTCAATATTCATGCGGTTCAAGATCGTCATAATTCTGGACAGATTATTCCACAAGGTGCTAATCCTTTAGATTTTTATCAAATCAACCAGAATCATGATCGAGTAGAACTATTTAGTAAATTGGGTTATCTAGGTCTTGAAAATCAAAATGCTAGCATTGGATTTATCGGAAATGCTTCTTGGCACAGACTGGATTCGTATTATGGGAATCGCTGGCACAGAGGTGAACAACAAAATTTTTATGGTAATCTTATCTATTCTAGTGCATTTAATAATCCAAATCATAGATATGAAATTGGAGCTAGTTATATGTACGATGATTACGATGAACAACTAGATGATACGGATTTTAGTCGTACAGAATCCGTGCCTGGTGTGTATGCAGAATATACCTATTCCAACAGTAATTCTAACAGTCGGTTTATAGATCGAATCGGTATAGTTGCAGGTGTACGGGTCGATCATCATAATTTATTTGGAACATTTGTAGTACCGAGAGCCAATGTCAAATACAACTTTTCTGATGAAAGTATTATTCGTGCTTCTGCTGGACGAGGTTTGCGTTATGCGAATGTTATTGCTGAAAATGTCAGTATGCTAGCAAGCAATCGAGCAATTGTTATTTTGGAGGATTTAGAAATGGAAGATGCGTGGAATTATGGTATCAACTTTACGCAACGTTTTAAATGGAACGAGCGTGAAGCTAGTTTTGCCATTGATGCGTTTCATACGAACTTTACCAATCAGGTAATTCGAGATATGGATGCCAATTTCCAAGAAGTGCAATTTTATAATTTAGATGGAAAATCTTTTGCCAATAGTATTTTAGGTATGTTTACTTATGAAGTTCTAGATGGTTTAGATGTCAAATTGGGTTATAAATTTAACGATGTAAAAATGACATTTCAGAATAATGGTTTGCGTGCAAAACCAATGGTGGCTAGACATCGAGGACTCGTAGCTCTGGATTATGTGACGCCCAATAAAAAGTGGGAAATCAATACCAATATGCAGTTGGTCGGGCAATCCCGATTTGCTGATTTGCTAGATAATCCTGCCCATACGACTTCGATTCATGCTGGAGATACTCCTGCTTATGCTTTAGTTAACGGTCAAGTTACACACATTTTTAATGATAAATTTGAAGTGTATGCTGGAATGGAAAACATCACCAGTTACGTTCAAGAAGACCCAATTATTGATGCTGGAAACCCGTTTGGTGATAATTTCGATGCCAACCATATTTATGCGCCCATTACTGGACGAATGGCTTACCTAGGTATTCGATATGGAATAGAGTAAACACCTATTGATCATATATTTTAGCCCACAAGAAACGTACATCGTTTTTTGTGGGCTATTTTTTGTGGATTATTTTGATATTTTATAATACAAATGGTACTAAAAAAAGAGCGCACCAACTGATCAGAACCAGTACAGAAATCAAAACGGAATAGGAAAGACGGGCATAACTCCATATACCCGAAGCTGCTGAGTTATTCATGGTATTGTTATTTTGAAATTAAAAAATAAAGGGAGTCTAAAATGTAAGTGTCTTACTATAAAAGATGTGATTTTGATTGATTCTTTATTCAATATACATTAAAAAAGAATGAAAGTCAAGGCTTTACGAATCATTGAGTCATCCGTGTAAGAACTGTACCTCCTTAAAACTATAGCGTTTTAATCCTTGATTTGTTTGAATTAGTAATCTTCCGATGTCATCTACGCCTTGAATAATACCATTAAAAACAACTCCATTGTTGTCTCGATAAGGAGCATTTTCTTGGTATAGATACAGGGATTCAATATATTTTTTCTGGATTAAATCTCGATGTCCAGCTTTCAACTTCAAATACCATTTTTCAATAAAATAACATAATGTGTCTCGAATGTTAGCAAGCTCAAATTGTTGATTCATTTCTAGCGAAAACGAAGTAGGATTTGGTGCATTTGAGGTGAATAATTGTTGATTGACATTTAGACCTATCCCAATAACGGAAGATTGTATCATTTTGGAAGTAAGTGAATTTTGAATCAATACGCCAGCGACTTTTTTATTTTCAATATAACAATCATTTGACCATTTGATAGTTACTTTTTTTGAAACAAATTGACCGACACAATCATTCAAGCCTAGTGAAACTACTTGATTGAGAATAAATTGATGTTTAGGGGTTAAAAAATGAGGAAAAAGAATAATACTTATTAATAGATTTTGTCCAGCAGCACTTTCCCAACTGTTGTTCAATTGTCCACGACCTGCTGTTTGAAAGTCAGCTGTGACAACTGTTCCTTCAATCGGATTGTTTTTTGCTATTAAATCTAAAGCAAATTCATTCGTAGAATGCAATTCATGACAATGATGGAGAACTTTCCCTATGAAAAATGTGTTCTGTTTTTGACTCAAAAATGTATTAATTTTGTAATTTCGTCAGTTTATTAGAAATAGAGGTGTTTGTACTAAAAATCGAATGCCGAAAAGTAATCCTTTTTTCAAACATAAAGAAATATATTGAATACACATAAAGTAGCCGACAAGCCAAATTTGAATGTAGAAGAATTAAATGATTTAATTTTAGATAGCATTCAAGACATCAAAGGTAAACGAATTTTAAAACTAGATTTGCGTCAATTAGATGACGCTCCAACGGATTTCTTCTTTATTTGTGAAGGAGATTCAAATGTGCAAGTAAAATCTATCGCAGATAACATTCATAAGCGTCTCAAACAAGAAGGTGGCGTATTACCCAATCATATTGAAGGAACACAAAATGCACTTTGGGTACTACTCGATTATTTCAACGTTGTCATACATGTCTTCTACAAAGAAACCCGAGAATTATATGAATTAGAAGAGCTTTGGGGAGATGCAATAGTCACAGAATATGAGAATTTATAGTAGAAAGTCAGGATTCTGTCGATTTTTCAGTTAAAAAAAAACGATTTCGATTATCAATTGTTAAACAATGGACAGATAGAATATTAGAAACAATAATTATAAATCTCATTTTTCAGGATACTAACTATACATGTACACAACGTTTAAATCAATAAGTATCCAAACAGTAACACCAGAAAATGGAAAATAATAATAAAGATAATAAAGACAACAAACCGTCCAATAAATTCACATCCTACTGGATATATGGAGCGATTACAGTCTTGTTGTTGGGCTTAAATCTTTTTGCCGCTAGCGGTTCTAAAGATAGTAAGATCAGCTACGAGAAGCTACGCCCTATGATTCAACAAGGAAAGCAAGGTGATGTCAAAAAAATTACGGTTGTTAATAAAGAAATTGCAAGGGTCTATCTCAAAAAAGAAGCTTTGGAGAAATATCCTGATGCTAATACAGGCAGTTTCAATGCCAACGCTCCCAATTTTTACTTCGATATTGGATCAACGGAAGTTTTTGCGGACAACATGAAAAATTTTCAAAAAGACGTTCCCGAAGATCAACACATCCGAGCTGAATATATCAAAGAATACGATTATTTGGGTACTTTAATCAGTATCGGTATACCTATTTTATTAATTGTTGGTATTTGGTTATTCGTCATGCGCCGTGTCAGTGGTGGTGCAGGTGGTCCAGGTTCACAGATCTTCAATATCGGAAAATCAAAAGCAACTTTGTTTGATGCAAACGCTAAAGTTTCTATCACATTTGAAGATGTCGCAGGATTAGAAGAAGCTAAGGAAGAGGTCGTTGAAGTTGTTGATTTCTTGAAAAATCCTAAAAAATATACTTCTCTGGGTGGTAAAATACCAAAAGGAGTTTTATTGATTGGCCCTCCAGGTACGGGTAAAACCTTGTTGGCTAAGGCCGTTGCTGGTGAAGCAGGTGTACCATTTTTCTCTATTTCAGGTTCTGATTTCGTAGAAATGTTCGTCGGAGTTGGTGCATCTAGAGTAAGAGATTTATTCAAGCAAGCTCGTGAAAAAGCCCCTTGTATCATTTTTATTGATGAAATTGACGCCATTGGTCGTGCTAGAGGAAAAGGTGCGTTCCAAGGTGGAAATGATGAACGAGAAAATACGCTGAACCAGTTACTGGTGGAAATGGATGGTTTCTCAACTGATAAAGGTGTCATATTGATGGCAGCAACCAACCGCCCTGATGTATTGGACTCTGCTTTGTTACGTCCCGGTCGTTTTGACCGCCAAATTGGTGTAGATCGACCTGACCTTCAAGGACGTGAAGCCATTTTCAAGGTTCATTTAAAAAGTATTAAAACTGCAGGTGATATTAAGGCATCTGTTTTAGCGGAAATGACACCTGGTTTTGCAGGTGCAGAAATCGCTAATGTTTGTAATGAAGCGGCTTTAGTAGCCGCTCGACGTAATAAAAAAGCAGTAGATCTAGATGATTTCAATCATGCCTTGGATCGTGTGATTGGCGGATTAGAAAAGAAAAATAAAATTATTGCTCCAAAAGAAAAGGAGATTATTGCCTATCATGAGGCAGGTCACGCTATTTGTGGTTGGTTCTTAGAACATGCTTCACCTTTAGTAAAAGTAACTATTGTTCCTCGTGGAATTGGTACGTTGGGTTATGCCCAATATCTTCCAAAAGAAGAATATATAACTCGTACAGAGGCATTGCTAGATCGTATGTGTATGACTTTTGGTGGTCGTGCTGCCGAGCAAATTGTGTTTGGTAAAATATCTACAGGCGCACAATCTGATTTAGATCAAGTGACCAAAATGGCGTACAGTATGACGACTGTTTTTGGTATGAATGAAAAAGTTGGTCAAGTTTCTTTTTATGGAATGCAAGATCAGTTTGGGAAACCATACTCTGATGAAACCGCTTCGTTGATTGATGAAGAAGTGCGTAAATTATTAGATAAACAATATATCAGAGCGCAAGAATTATTGAAAAAATATCGAAAAGAGTTAGAATTACTTGCACAAGAATTATTAGAAAAAGAGGTGCTTTTAAAATCTGATTTAGTTCGATTGATTGGTGAGCGACCAGTAGATGCGGATGAAAATGCCGATAAAAATGGAACAATCAACGATCCAGGTATTGTAACTGAAGCAGAAGATATTGTATAATTACACTTCTTGTTGATAAATACTCAAAAGGCTTCAAATCTAATTTAACTGATTTGAAGCCTTTTGATTTTATAGAATTTTATGACTGATAAAACGATGATTGACAAAACCAGTATTCGTCCCCAAATCCCTAATTTGATTCAACATGAAATGAGCGAGGAAGAAATATTCCAGAATAAAACCCTTCGCCCTATTCTTAAAATGCAACATCCCTTGTTCATTGCTATTTTTAAGAACTACTTTGTCAAGCAAAAAAATAGATTCTATCAAATTTCCGATCAAGAAAAAGAAAAGTATGTTCTTCACATAACGAGTAGAGATCATAAGTTTAGAAATAAACTACTCGGTTTAGTGATGGGTCATTTTACAGAAGAAGAATATCAAAACTATGAAATATACGAATCTGCACTCAACAGACGTATCATCACTATGTTACAAAAACGGATACTAGATTCTATAGAGGCATTTGAACAATAAGGAATAAATGGCTATATTACTTGAAAATCAACTTATGCCAACACATTATCGAACTTGCAACTTATGTGAAGCCATGTGTGGCTTAGAAATTCAATACGAAGGAAGAACTGTTCAAAGCATAAAAGGAGATCAAAAGGACTCTTTCAGTCGTGGACATATCTGTCCAAAAGCATTAGGTTTAAAAGATATTTTTGAAGACCCCGATCGTATTAAAGAGCCCCTGCGACGTACCGAAAATGGTTGGGAAGTGATCTCTTGGGAAGAAGCGATTGATGAAGTGGTGAGTAAACTAAAGGAAGTTCAAACAAAACATGGAAATGATGCCGTGGGTGCGTATTTAGGTAATCCAAATGCACATAATATTGGGAGTATTCTATTTGGACGACATTTTCTAAAATCACTGCGATCTAAAAATATATTCTCGGCAACTTCTGCCGATCAACTCCCCCATCATTTTGTGTCGACTTTACTATTTGGACACATGATGACCATTCCGATTCCAGATATTGATCGAACCCAGTTTATGTTAATTATTGGTGCAAATCCATTAGTTTCTAACGGTAGTATGATGTCTTGTCCAGATTATGCCAAACGTCTCAAAGCTATTCAAAAACGAGGTGGAAAAGTGGTTGTCATTGATCCTCGTCGAACAGAAACCGCTCGTAAAGCCGATCAATATGTCCCAATCCAGCCAGGAAAGGATGTTTTTTTATTATTAGCCATGCTCCGTATTATTATTCGTGATAATGCAATTCAACTAAGTCATTTAGAACCCATTTTAAAAAAAGTTGAGTTAGTCAAAGAGGTTATCTCTTCTTACGCTTTAGAAAAATTAGTAGCCTTATCAGGTATTCCTAAAGAAACAATAGAGTCGCTCACGAAAGCGTTTACGGAAGCATCTTCAGCGGTGTGCTATGGACGTTTGGGTGTTTCTACGCAAGAATATGGAGGATTGTGCCAGTGGTTGATTTACCTACTCAATACCTTAACTGGAAATATGGATCGAGCTGGTGGAACAATGTTTACACAACCTGCTTTTGGACAATTGAACTCTGGAAAGTCTACTCGAATGAACCGTTGGAAAAGTAGAGTTCGAGGACTTCACGAGTTTGCAGGCGAACTCCCCAATGTAGTCATGGCAGAAGAAATGCTAACGGAAGGCCAAGGTCAAATCAAAGCGATGATTACCATGGCGGGAAACCCCGTTTTATCTACTGCCAATGGAAAGCAGCTTGAAATCGCTTTTGAAGGACTTGATTTTATGGTTTCGATAGATATTTACATCAATGAAACGACCAAATATGCCGATATTATTTTGCCAAGTACAACGGGTTTAGAGGTCGATCATTATGACTTAATTTTTCATCAACTAGCTATCCGAAATACTGTTCGATACTGTAAACCACTTTTTGAACGAGAATCGAATCAGAGGCATGACTGGGAAATACTCAAAGCCTTAACCAAAAAAATGACTGGGAACGAGAAAGAAGATCCAATGACGCCTGCCATGATTATTGATTATTCGCTTCAAAACGGGCCTTATGGAAAAGATGGTTTGAGTTTAAAACAGTTGGAAGATTATCCACACGGAAAAGATCTGGGTGCTTTAAATCCGTGTTTATTAGATCGTTTAACAACTAAAGATCAAAAAATTGACCTCGCTCCTACGCTACTCATCAATGATCTCAAACGATTAGATATTTACTTCAACGAGAATCAAGATACGAACAAAGCATTTCCACTTTCCTTAATCGGACGACGACATTTGCGCTCCAATAATTCTTGGATGCACAATTCACAACGACTGGTTAAAGGACGGGAACGTTGTACCGTCTTGATACATCCAAATGATGCCAAACGATTTAATATTGAAAATAATAAAACAGTAACCGTCACTTCCCAAAAAGGTAGCATCGAACTACCTGCCGAAATCAGCGATGAAATGATGGAAGGGGTTTTGAGTATTCCGCACGGTTGGGGACACGCACGAGAGGGCGTTCAACAATCCATTGCTACGGCGCACGCAGGTGTATCTGTCAATGACCTGACGGATGAAACTTATATTGATACACTCACAGGAAATACATCTTTTAGTGGTGTTGCGGTTTGTATTGCTCCAAAATCTAACTACACACCCATCAATTGTTCTGTATATGATGAATATGAACGAATCGCTGTTCAAAGAAAAACTATTTTACTGATGGTGATGGATGATATGATGATTACCCAAATTGAAGGTAAGATCAAAACTTTAGAAACCAAAAACAAGGTCGAATATATGATTTTAGAATCGGGTGAACGGATTCGGTTGGATGATATTGTGAGTTGGACGGAGGTGTAGCTCTTATTTCATAAGAGTTATTTTTTCTTTTAGAGTCTCCATACCTACCTTAATTTCAATAAAATAAACACCGTTAGGCAGGTGGCTCAAATCGTGTAACCTTTTATAAGATTTGGTCTTAAATGATTCCGACCTAAACACCTTGCTTCCTAATATATCGAATATACCGATTTGTACTTCTTCAAGTTTACTCAACTCTAGATCAATACGGATTATTCCATTTGTTGGATTAGGGCTGACGGATAAAAAGGAAATATTACCAATTTGATTTGTACTTGTTTGGAAATCTATAAATATACTTTCTGCTTGGCTACAGTTATTGTTATCCATAACCGTAACGTAATAGTTACCTTGAGCCAAGTCAGTCAAAATATTGTTATCGACATCAGGGAAATTTTCCCAAGAATAAGTATATGGAGCTACGCCACCAGAAGTTAGTATTTCTATACTTCCATCGTCATTTATATCGGTTTCATTGGAAATGATAATATCATTTATTAGCTCATTTGGCTCGTTTAACTCAAATGTCTCCTGTAAGGTATTTCCTAAATTATCAGTTATGGTTAGCTCATAAGAACCCGCAGGCAAATTAGATAAGTTGGTCGCATTATTACCAACAAGTGGATTCCATTGATAAGAATATGGAGGGATTTCCTCTATTATATTCATACTAATAACACCAGTAGAATCACCAAAACAGAACGGCTCAATTATAGTTGTACTGATATTTATTGGAATATTAGAAACAAGTGTATTTTGAACGGTATTTGTAATGATGGGATCATTAAAATCAAAAAATATAGCTGCTTCATTACGGATAATACTATTTTCATCTAGTCCATCTTTTGAGTGAATTGCAAAATTTATAAAACCGTGACTTTGTATTTCATTTGTTGTTGAGTCTGGTAGTAAAATATTATCAAACATAAAATCTACAGAATTTGTTTCTGGATATAATCTAGTATTATAGTCGTGGCTAGCAGCAATAACTCTAAGCGTTGAAATCTCTAGGTTGGTATCTAGTACATCGTTTATCCTCACATTGAAGGCAGTATCTGTTCCTGTGTTTTGAAAACGAATAGTATATCTCAGTTCTTCATCAAATAAGGTATAATTTTCATCGGCATATCTATCAGGTTCTACTAACTTGTCATTGGGGTCGTAAGCGCAGTTGATAACACTACTAAAAAAAGTTGTATCTGTTTGAATAGAATCTTGATGATTACTTGTTGAATAAATATTTTGGTAAATAGGTTCTCCTATGAAATCAGCACTGGGCATTTGGAAAAATAACTGAATGATCTCATATTGACCTGGAGCAAAATGATTAATATCCCAAAACAATATGCGTCCATCTAAGCTAGTTGAGTCAGGATTGGGAATACTGCTATCAAATGTTACTAAAGGGTCTATTTCTAAGGCTATTAACCTGCTTTCAAATTGTGTTCCCTTATTATTTAGACTTAACCAAAAAGGAACTGTAAAACCACAACGTGTTGGAGCAGAACCTAAATATACTTCAAATATAGAAGTATCTCGAATAGGTGTGAACCCGAAGTTATTATCATCTAATGATACTCCATTTAGGAGAACATTGTATTGGCTAGAATCCGACGATAAGACCCAGTTTGTATCTGGGTGCATTGCACTTACCTCGTAGTCACCACTAGCTAAGATGCTCTTAAATTCACCATTTAGGTTGGTTAGTTGATAATTGGCAGCTATTTGTATGGAAATATTAGATAATCCAACTTCGGCCGTATCTAAAACTCCGTTATTATTTTCATCGAAGTAACATATTCCAGAAATATGTTTAAAGTCATCGTCAAGCGTAAAATTTTCTAACCATCCGATCTGGTTTCTTCTTGTCCCAGAGGATGCACCATTGCTTCTAGCTAGGTATAGTATATCAAAATCTGTATCTAAATCAAAATCTTTGAGCTGTACAAATTCTATGTTTTGAATTGAATCTAGTATAGCCTTGGGCGCATCAAATTGTGTGAACTCATTAATATTCTCAATTGTTGAAATCTTCTGAATATTTCCATTTTGGCTATCTGTATGACAATAAACAATATCTAAATCATTATCGATATCTATATCTCCAATATCAAAATATTTCAATTCAATACCTTGCTCGTTGATAATTGTATTTTTAGTAAATTCATGATCTCCTATATTCTCCCACCAAACTATTTGTCCAAAAAACTCCGACCGTGTCAACATATCTATATCTCCATCATTATCTATATCATCGCTCAAAATTTGATCTGGTCTGTCCGTTGAATAGACAATAGAATCAGCATAACTTCCTTCAATATTAAAATCTGTGATAAGAATAATTTCATTCTCGGTTGGCAGTATATAAGATAAATCAGGAATCAAGTTATCATCAAAATTATTAATTGTGAAATGGCTAAAGTTGTCAGAAACATTTGAAAAATCACTTAAAGAATAATCTTCGACAAGAAAGGTAGAATTTAGAAAATTATAATCTCCTGTATTCTCCGCAACAAAAAGCCCTGTATTTAAAACGGAGTAAATAATATCATCATGACCATCGTCATTTATATCATACAACTCAAAATAACTAATTGGGTTTAGATTATTATTATTGGTATTCTTACCGAGTAAACTTTTTATAGTAAAGGAGTAATCTCCATTGTTCTGATGGACTACAATTGAATCTCTAGCCCTATTTATGCCTATTAAATCGTCATCTCCATCATCATCTATATCTACTGATAAATGTTGTCCATAACCCTCACCTATGTTGTGTTGTTTATTGAAATAAATTGTATCGGGTGCTTCTTCATTTTCAAAGCAAACGACATTTGCATGGCTTGGCTGAATATTATTAGAAATGGTGACAAGCTCCAAATCATTATCATTGTCCAAATCAACCGCGTGGAGATAATCAGGATATACTTCAAAGTTAATTTCATGTTGACCTGAAAAGAAAACTTGTGCTTGACTATTGTCATAAATTGTGAAGTCATCAGCTCCTAACACATCCATATCACTATCATTATCAAAATCTTCAACGGCGATGATATTATTTATATCTTGGGTCAAGGTCGTATTACCGATCTGAAGTATTCTTGGTATTCTCAGAAATTCTTGATATTTAAGAGTACCTGAACCATCTATATTTTCATACCAAGTTCCCTCCATATTTCGGATAAAAACATCCAAGTCATTATCTCCGTCTATATCCTTCATGATAAAGTCCGCATAACTAGCAAAAGACTGTTCCTCTTCTGTTTCAGAAAAGGCAATATAAGTGTTATTTACGTTATGAAAAACCTCTACTGTTTTTGGGTGTGTAAGAATGAGGTCACTATCACCGTCATTATCAATATCGCCTATTTGCAATCCATTGATAGTTGTTGAAGATTCGACTAAAATCTCCCTTGTACCAAAAGTACCTTGCCCATCCATGTTTTCGTTCCAAAAAACAAACTCATTCTTGAAAGAAACGATATCTAAATCTCCATCTGCATCAATATCATAAATGGCAAATTGCCACGCCCCTACACCATTTGCATCAAGCAATACGGGAGCATCAAATATATTTTGACCTAAATTTCTCAACCAATATATTTCGTTTTGAATAAATCGACTGCCTACGATATCAACTTTTCCATCTCCATTTACGTCTCTTAAGTCCATCTTTGAATAAGAATCAGAAATCGGTAGAGGTATTCTTATTTCATCTCCAAAATTGCCTTGACCATCTATATTTTCAAAATATCCTAATTCATCATCGTTGGATAAATACACAATAATATCTAAATCTCCATCATTATCAATATCTATAAATTCATTAAAATCATCTGCAAGAGTATGAGTAGATAAAGAAATAACTTGATCGGTATAAGTACCTGTACCTTGGTTGGTCAACAAGTATAATTCATCTACCCATTTAGTCATTATATCCAAATCCCCATCAGAATCATAATCGTCTACACTAGCATTGAACCCACCGTATGAAAGTCGATATGCACCTATATCAAAAGATATTTGATTTTTTTCTTGTTTGTTCTCAAGCCAAGATATACCATCATATCCAAGGTTAGTCAACAAGTCATTGTCTCCGTCGTTATCAATATCTTCAATTAAAAGTTGACCACCAACAGTATAGCAAGTAGCTGTTTCATGATTAGTTATTTGCTTGCTGTTAGCAAATCTATCAGATCCATCTTTTTGTTCTAACCAATAAATTTTACCATCCTGCACAGCTAGTATATCCGTATATCCATCTTTATCAAGATCAGAGAATTGTAATTGAGAATAGATATTCCCATTGTCTATATATACAGGAGCTTCAAACGTTAAATTTGCATCCGTATGCTCTAAATACATAATACCTCCTGGCAAGTTTATAAATCCTTGTAAATAGGAACTTGTCAAACAAAAAATACTTTTATTCTCATCTGGGCGAGTTGCCTCAACATAAATTTGAGATAGCTTTTGGGGAGTCGAATATATTATATTCTTTTCTGAAAATGTTCCTTGGTTATTTTTATACCAAACAATCAAATACTCTGTTGATGATGGATTTGAATACACCTTTTTTTCAATGGCAATTACATCATCAAAATTATCATTATCAAAATCTGCTATATCTATATCCAGAAATACTGACGCGTCATCAATATGATTTTCTGAAAAACTAAAAATACCTTCGTTATTCTCCAACCAACCAACTCCTGCGCCACTTACTAAATATATATCAAGGTCATTATCTTTGTCTATATCTTTAATAAAAACTTCATAATATGGAAAAGTTGTAAATTCATCATATTGAAAAGTCGGTGACGAGAATGATCCCAGACCATCTATATTTTCTAGTAATAGGATATGATAAGACCCTGAAGAATTTCCAAATAGTAACAAATCATTGTCGCCATCATTATCATAATCAAATAGAATTGGTCTTAGACAGCAAATAGAAGGTTTATAAATTTCTATTGGCAAACTAAAAGTCCCCTTTCCACCTAAATTTTTCTTCCAGTAAAAGGTGTCTTCTGTCCTGTAAACTAAATCTTCGTTCCCATCACTATTAATATCGTCGTAAACCATAAAGACAATATCAGAATCTAAGTTTTGATGAATATTATGATTAACGTTAAACTGAGCAGAGCTGTCAAAGATGAATGTCAATAGAAATATAAAAGGTAGAAAAAGTGCGGAATAGATGGTAGTTATTCTAGTCATAGAGATAAAATATTAGATCTTTTAAATCTTTATCTGATAATTTAAGTACGTATTTAATTTAAAGTAGATTATAAACTTTCCCTTCTATATCGCAAACGCATAGTAATATTCCCCTGGATAATTTTCGTAAATACCTTCTAGCATCACTTTATCTTCGGCATTTTTGATCTGATAAATGACGGATTCTATGTCCTTGACGTTGACTTCATTGACTTTGGTGATAATGAAACCAGGATCCATATTGGTGCGCTCAATTTTTCCACCCCGATAAACGCTTTTGACTATGACACCATTGACGTTGAGGCGGTCTCGTTCCTCGCGTTTCATTTCACGAAGTTCAAAGCCTAGTTCTTCTAGTAATTGCGTGTCTTCAATATTTTCTGTGATGACCTCTGTGGAGTTTAACTTATTTTTTAGTGTCACATTTTTAGTATTCCTCCTACCCTTACGGATATATTCTACTTCAACCACATTGCCTGGTCGCAAACGTGCAACTTGTTCTTGCAATTCGGGCATCGTATTCGTTTCATTGCCATTTAAACTGATGATAACATCGCCCGTTTTTAAACCTGCATCAGCGGCAGCACCGCCCACTTCAATACTTTTAATATATACACCTTCTACTGAATCTAAATCTAATTCTTTAGCCAATGCATCTGTAATCGGATCAATACCTACGCCCAACATACCACGTTGTACGACACCGTAATCCTTTAAGTCAAATATAACTTTTTGAACTAAATTCGCTGGTACAGCAAAAGAATATCCTTCATAACGACCTGACTGCGTGATAATTGCTGTATTAATACCAACCAATTCACCCTTCGTATTCACCAATGCGCCACCACTATTTCCAGGGTTTACCGCAGCGTCTGTCTGTATAAACGACTCAATACTGTATTGATCTTCCAAAATATTAATACTGCGCCCCTTGGCACTCACAATCCCAGCCGTTACTGTAGATTCTAAATTAAAAGGGTTTCCAACAGCCATGACCCACTCTCCTACACTTAACAAATCAGAATTTCCAAAATTAACATATGGTAAATCTTCGGCTTCTACTTTTAGTAATGCTAAGTCCGTAGAAGCATCAATACCGATCAATTTGGCCTTATATTCTCGTTTATCATTAAAAGTTATTTCGTATTCATTTCCATCTTCAATTACATGATTATTTGTCACAATATATCCATCAGGAGAAATGATCACACCTGAACCTGTCGAACTACTATATGCCCCACCACGCCAAAACCCAAGCGTTCGATTATCCACTGCTTTGATGTTGACAACTGCGGGTGTAACCGTTTCTGCAGATTTTATAAAATTAGTCGGTGTAGAAGATAGTGAAGAACGTTGAGACGATGTTGAAGGAACTTGATTACTCTGAATAGTTGGTTCAGTTTCTACTTTTTTAGTGTATACCGCAGGAACCGTTTCTCGAATAATAACCTGCTGAGGTTCTTCCAACCAACGGTACATACTTACGGATACAATCGCACTAATCACCGCAACTAAAATCGTTTTTCCTATATTATTCATGAATCTTTTTTTAGTAATGAATGGTTAGTTTTTATTCGTTTTTCCTAAATTAAGCATTAAATGTCGAATTGGGTCTAACTGTTTTCTAATATGAATAGCTTTATAACTTTTTTGATTTCCAAAATTATCTATAAACGTAAAACGATGTTCCATTTGATCGCAGTTATTTATACGACCACTGGCTTTATCTATATTTTTTACATCAACAGTTCTAATGATCTCCATTAAGTTTTCCAATTGGATCGTATCAATTTGACGTTCAATTAATGTATTATTTTTATAATCTGATTTCCTAAAAACACCATGTTTATTAACGTTGTACGTTTCGCTTACACTTCCCCAAGTATCAATGAGTACATATTCAATAGCATAGAAATTGAACTTTTGATGTTGTACTAAATGTGGTTTTATAAATAAGTGAGTTATTAATCCTTTATTTAATTTGATGGTGTCCAAGTTAACATCCAAGTTTTCAAAATTTAGTGTAATTCTTCTATTTTTCCATTCCTTTGAATGATAACCATCATCATCTATATGTACAGCTTGTCTAGTTCGTTCACTTTGATAAAACCAGGTACCTCGGTCTTCAGCAAAATAAACTTCTGTCAAATTAGATCCTATCCATAGATGTTTGCCTTGAGCCATTCCTTTCTGGAGAACAAATAGCACAAATAAAAAGCAAACTATATGCTTTATCATATTTGTTTTTATTTCAAGATAAGTACTTATCTAATAAAAATCAATATACAAGTGACTTCTTAACAAGTTGTTAGCAAATTAATGACAGATAGATCCACTATTAATGTAATATTTTATACACCATTTCTTTGAGTAATTCCCCTTCTGATGTGTTTACATTTTCAACTCCTTTAGAACGCAGGTCATAGTCTTTTAAAATACCAATTGCCTTTTCAATTTGTGCTTGTGAATAATTGCGAATAGCCGTTCTATATTTTTGAACTTTGTATTTAGCAGCGTATTCATTTTTGACGGGCAATTTGAGTTTTTTTGCCAATTCATAATCGTTTAAACTCCTCAAACTGTGTGCGATATAGGTTTTACTAAAAAAGCTAAATACCGTACTAATTACGACTACTAACGGATTTTTCTTGGGATTGGAAATAAAATATTGAATGATTCGATTGGCTTTTAACACGTTCTTCGATCCCAATGCTTCCTGCAATTCAAAAACATTATAATCCTTGCTAATGCCGATATTATCTTGAACAATCTGAGGCGTAATTTTCGTTCCTTCTGCCAGATTTATAGATAACTTGTCTAGTTCATTGGCAACTTTAGACAAGTTTGTTCCCAAATACTCGGCAATCATATCCGTTGCATTGTGTTCGATTTGTAGTTTCTTGGAACGCAAATAATTTTCAATCCAACCACCTACTTGATTATCATATACTCTATTGGATTGAAACACCACACCATTCGCTTTCAAAGCTTTTCCAAACTTCGTCCGCATATCCAATTTTTTATGCTTATGGCAAATCACAAAAATCGTCGTAGGAACAGGTTTTTCACAGTATAATTGAAGGTCTTTTAGCGTCTTCATCTCCTGCGCCTCCTTCAAAATAATTAACTGATGGGATGCCATCATTGGATAACGAGAAGCGGCATCTATCAAACTTTTTGCATCCGCTTCTTTTCCATATACTACGGTGTAATTAAATGCTTTCTCGGACTCAGACAATACATGTTCCTCAAAATAATCCGTAATCTTATCCAAGAAAAAGGGTTCTTCTCCATGCAGCACATAGAGCGGTTTGTATTGCTTCTGTTTTAAATCTTTGAGTAGGTCTTCGTAAGTCATAATACGTGTTCGTGTGTTAACGCTTGCCTGCTGCAAACAGGTGCGCATGTGTTCTCGTGCAATTTTATTATTTTATACATTTAAGAGTCGTTCAACATGAACACGCGAACACGTGCGTACAATAACACGTTCCTAAGCATTCATCTCCACCAAATCTGCCACCGCTTTGATCCATTTCGGATTGTCATTTAAACTAGGTACTAAATCAACCGTTTCGCCACCTTTTTCTTCAAACTCTTCTTGATATTCGTCTCCAATTTCAATTGTCGTTTCCAAACAGTCTGCTACGAAAGCAGGGCTAAAGAATAAAAGTCGTTTTGCACCTTTTTCGGCTAGTTCTTCGATGACTTTATCTGAAAATGGTTCAATCCAACCTCCTCCTAAACGAGATTGAAAACACACCGTATAACGATCTTCGGATAAGTTTAATTTTTCAGCAATTAAGCGCGTTGTTTCATAGCATTGTGCCGAATAACAAAATTGGTTATTAATGGAAATGGTTTTACAACAATCTTTCACCTTTTGGCAGTGGTTGCCTTCGTCTGCTTTGACCAATTGACGTTTGGGTAAACCATGATAACTAAATAAAATATGATCGTAACTATCTAAATCAAATTGCTTAGAATTTTCTACAAAAACATCAATCAACGGCTCATAGTCGTAGTAGGAATTAATGAGTTTGATATTCGGAATCGCTCCTTTTTTAGAATATACCCGCATCACTTCTTCGTGTACCGAACCCGTCGAAGCCGACGCATAATGTGGAAATAAAGGCAAAACAACCACATCTGTAACTTGTGCTTTGGTGAGTCGATCAATTGCTGATTCAATAGAAGGCTTTTGGTAACGCATTGCCAATTCTACCACATAATCATCTCCTAAATGCTGTTTTACACCTTCGACTAATTTCTCACCATAATATTTAAGCGGTGAGCCATTCTTTGTCCACAACATTTTATATAGTTTGGATGACGTAAAACTCCGAATTGGTACAATGATACCACGCACCAGTATATTACGAGGCAACCAAGGGTAATCAATCACTCGTTTATCCAATAAAAACTGCTTTAAATATCGCCCGACAGACCACACTCCAGGGTCGTCTGGTGTTCCCAAATTAACAATCAATACGCCTGTCTTTCCAAATTTTTGCATGGTCAAAATTGTTCTCTTAAAAGTACCACAGCCTTTATGCTGTAAAGTCGCTCATTATTTTTCAATTAGTCTTCAAAAGATAAAACGACTTCAAAAATATTTTCTAATAGAATAAATAACAGCAACGGACAAATAAGGTTTATGTATAAAATATCATTATCATCA
>JAHDFQ010000007.1:9325-21530 GCA_020628085.1 Saprospiraceae bacterium | reverse complement strand
TAAATAACATAAAACTAATGCACAAACTTAATATAATTTCAAGAAAGGCGTTTATTTTTGCACTATGAATAATAAACCATTAATTTTAGTAACCAACGATGACGGGATTTTTGCGCCTGGCATCAAAGCATTGGTCGAAGTGGCTCGTCAATTAGGTGATGTGATTGTTGTTGCGCCAGATTCTCCGCAGTCTGCCAAGGGACACGCGCTAACCCTAACTGATCCGCTGCGGCTGAAACCAGTTAAGCAATTTGAGGGAATTGAATGTTATGCTTGCTCAGGAACACCTGTTGATTGTGTCAAAATAGCCAAGGATTTTATTTCTAAAAAACGTCCCATTGATTTGTGCGTGAGTGGAGTCAATCACGGTTCAAATGCTTCTATCAATATTATTTATTCGGGAACGGTTTCGGCGGCTATGGAAGCGTCTTTAGAAGGAATACCGTCTTTAGCATTTTCACTATTGGACTTTTCATTTGATGCCAATTTTGAGCCTGCGAAGCCTTATATGAAAGAAATTATTGCGAAAACCTTAGAAAAAGGATTGGGTGATTGTAAACTTTTAAATATCAATTTTCCAAAATCAGACACATTTAAAGGTGTAAAGGTTTGTCGTCAAGCGAATGCACGTTGGGTAGAAAATTATGTAGAAGCGGAAGATCCTCGTGGCGAAAAATATTATTGGTTGACGGGTGAGTTTATCAACAGCGATAAGGGAACGGACACTGATTTGTGGGCATTAGAAAACGGATATATTTCCATTGTTCCTTCACAACATGACCTTACACATCACACTGCTTTACCTCACTTGAAACATTTTGAATAATGCTGAATCGAAATAATGTATTAATCGGGCTGTTGTTGGGAATTGTAGTTCCTGTTTTTGGGTACTTTTTTATTGATTCTATTTTCAATTTATTGGATCAATTGGGTATTATGGATCCTGACGGATTTTCGTTTACTTGGCGTGAACGTACCACTTCTTTATTGGCTATTTGTATGAATCTAATCCCGTTTCAGTTATATAAAACAAAACGATACGATCAGTCTATGCGAGGTTTGATTTTTCCGACTTTGATTATGGTATTCTACTGGGTGTATTATTTTCAAGATGTCTTTTTTTTAGACTAAATCATGGATATTGCTACTCTAATTACAAGAACGACTTCTAAAGCAACGTGTATTGAAATTGTCAATTACATCGGTGATTCGGAGGAACGATTCATGGTATTATTAGATAAGTTTTTAAAAAATGAAAAACAGGTTTCCGTTCGAGCAGGAATGGCGTTGAGTTATTGTTTTGATATTAATCCTAAAATTGTATTACCACATATCAAAACCTTAGTCAAAAATCTTCAACAACCGAATAGAACAGATGCGGTTAAACGAAATACGGTCAGGATTCTACAGGATGTTGATATTCCAGAGGCATTACTAGGAGAAGTTGCCGAAATTTGTTTCACGTATTTAGATAATCCTAACGAAGCGGTAGCTATCCGAGCCTTTTCTATTCAAGTATTATTTAATATCTGCCTGAAAGAACCTGAATT
Organism: Saprospiraceae bacterium; assembly: GCA_020628085.1. Taxonomy (GTDB): domain Bacteria; phylum Bacteroidota; class Bacteroidia; order Chitinophagales; family Saprospiraceae; genus JAHDES01. The sequence continues at coordinate 19,980 of JAHDFQ010000007.1, read as the reverse complement.
ATTTACGGAACTAAAAATTGTTTTGGAAACCCATCTTCCACATGGCACAACAGGTTTTAAAAATAGAGCAAAAAAGTATTTGAAAAAGATTGAGATACTAAAAAAGGCATAAAAAAACTCCGCTTCCAAAGGAAACGGAGCTTACCTAAGATGTAATCTCAGGCCTATGGGATATTTACACATTTTACCATATGACAAAAAAGATTCCAATTTTGGAAGTTACACAACAAAACAATTGATATACGTCATTTTTTTATATATTTTTTTAATTTTATTTATCCTAACATTAATATCAGCGCATTTTTCTTACAAAAAAGATGTATTTCTCTACTTTTTAGAATCCTAAAACATTTAACTTTGCGCTAGCGTTTAATGGGAAAAAATAACTTTACATGAGCGATATTAAAATTACAGTAATTGACCGAGAGGATGTGTCACACGAATTGGATGCACCTACGGATATGAACATGAATGTTATGGAGGTTTGTAAAGCCTACGAGCTGCCCGTAGAAGGAACTTGTGGCGGGATGGCTTTGTGCTCTACTTGTCATTGTTATATTCAGAGCGATCATGATTTACCAGAAGCCTCTGAGGATGAGGAAGATATGTTAGACCAAGCATTCTTTGTAGAAGATAATTCGCGATTGGGTTGTCAATTACGTATTACAGATGCCATTGATGGATTAGTTGTTAAATTAGCTCCTGTTGGGAATTAAAACATTCATAAAAATGGAGAACCAAGACAATAGTTTAAAAGATGCTTTTGAGAAGGAATTGAGTCAGATGGAAGATAATACTATCTTATCACCTGAATATCGACGACGCAAGACTATTGCTTGGGCTATTCGTACAACTATTGCTGCTGCCTTATTTTATTATTTCTGGGATAATGAATGGGTACGATGGAGTTTGCCTTTTTACATTGTTTTTAATCTATTTGGTTTAGCTATGATTTATGGAGGTAGCTATATGCTGAATAAAAAATTGGATCGAACCAGAAAAAAACTCGAAGATTTTGATCAATTGCCTGATGAAGAAAAAGACGAATAATCTATTTTTAATTATCATTTGCACTTTGTGTATTAGTTTAAAAGCTAATGCCCAAATAGAACTCCCAACTACTTTTACACAAAAATTAGAGCAACATCACATCCATATTGCACTTCCATTAGAAAATAAATTCAAAACGGTCAAAATTGATTCAAGCAAATATATGCCCTATGATTTTGCTATAAAATCACAAAAAGAAAAGCTAGAAATGCGATATTATGTTCATCCCTTCGAAGTCAATGACAGTACGATGAATGATATTCCGCAAGTACAATCTATGCTGTTGTTGACGAATATTGCTAAGAACGAAGAAGATGCTATTACGGCTGTTCACCGAATCAATCAAAGCGAATTGAAAGAAACATATCAGGCAGATTGGGGTATAGTCGCCTATTTTCAACCTAAAACGACCTTTAGTCATTTCACGGATTGTAAAATGGTTGTTTTGTTTAAAGAAGGTCAAGCAACTGCTTATATTTTTTATCTTTTTGATGGATACAATGACGCACTCGATCAGTATGCCTTTACCTTAACTTTCCAATAAAAAGTCCATTTCAGATTAGTATAAATTTGAAGTTTATAAATACCTTTGATGATATAGTAGCTCGTCAGTAAAATTAGTACAAAACAAATCTATTAATCCGCCAAAAAATCATTCGTAACCCCGAGGACTCGGGGTCAATTACTTACTCTTTTTATGACGGCAGATTTTTTTGCACAAGTAATTTTGACTGACTACTTAAATCAAACATAATTACGAAGAAAAAACGAAAAAATGCACTTATTTTTTGATGTATCTGCGGAGGGAAAACCAAAGAACTGGAAAGCCGCACCTACCGATGCTTTTAGTTGGCCTAGATTGGTTCACTTATCTTGGTTGTTATACAATGAAGATCGGGAATTGGTTGATTCTAGGAATGATTTGATTAAACCAGAAGGTTTTGAAATCTCGGAAGCAACAGAACGGATTCACAAAATTGATCCTGTAAAAATTCACGAAGAAGGAACACCATTGCGAGAAGCACTCAAAGCATTTTCAGATGTGGTGGACAAAGCCGAATATTTAATTGCTTATAATATCAAGTTCAATTCACATGTTTTGGGGGCAGAATATTACCGTAAAGGAATGAGTCACCGTATGTTTAGCAGCGAGCAATATTGTTTGATGCAAGAAGCAACTTGGTTTTGTAAAATTAAAAAACCAGGTGGAGGCTATAAATGGCCTAAATTGATGGATATTCACGAAAAATTATATGACGGAAAGCACTACGCGCAAGCCAATAATGCACACGCAGATGTATCGGCAGTAGCTGTGATGTTTTATAATTTATTAGATTTAGAAGCGATTGAATTGTTTTAGAAAATTCTATTTGTAATCTTGAATATAAAAAAATCGGTATCGAAGCCAATTCGATACCGATTTTTTTGATAGCATTTAATATTTTCTACTCAAATAGATTATCGTAAGAACTGTTGTTACTACTATTAGTACGAGTTTCTGGCTTCGCAATTGGCGAATCTAAATCTAAAGTATCCATACTGCTAGTATTTGTTCCTTCTAATAACATTAAAGAGCTTTTCTTTTCCCATTCTTCGAGCATTTGCATCCCTTTTTCCTCAAAAACCCCATTTTGTAAATCAACCGAGTTCATAAAGCTAGACGACATTTCCATAAATCGCTCCATCTCTCCTACTTTATTGGCCACGTCATCTGCTACATTTTCCATAGCTGCATCAAACATTGCACGCTGGTCGGGATTTCCAGAAATGACCGACATAGCAGAAGTCATAGCCGAGTGTGAAGCACGAATCGCTTTACGTTCCTGCTCTTTCAACTGCACTTGGTCTTTGGTATCTTCTAATAAAATCTCGGAGTTGCTATACATTTTTGTCAAAATGCGATACATCACCTCCATTTTATTGTATAATGCCTGATATTTTGCATTCGACTCTTTCAAACGAGCCGCTTTTCTAGAATTTAGAATCACTTGCTGCTGCATTCCCTTTTTCTGAGCTGCACTTGCCAAACTCATGTTATTATCAATATCACGGCTATTTTTTTCCATGATACCTTGCAGTTTACGCATTTGTCCTTTGATGCCACCGATCTGCTTACTCATTTTACGTAAGTTGTCTTGCAAATCTTCTACATACGATTTTAAAATACCAATGGGATCGATATTTACAAATAAACCCGTCACCCAACGCATCACACTTTTATACATGTAACCGATAAGATTACGCATTTTAGGGTCAATGACCATATACAAAATGGCTGCTAACACCATTAAAGTGACGGCTAGTCCGAGCGCACCTGATGCAAAAGCGATGAGTTGTGGTAAGAAATTATAAATTAAATAACCTCCACCTATAAATAGACCTGATAAAAATATAAGTCCTGTGACACCTTCTGGCTTTTGCCAAAATGTTTTTTGCTTAAATTGTCCTTCTGTCGGTTGAAAATCTGCCATGAATTTCTATTCTTTTATGTTTAATTACAAAAACTATGTAAGTAGTCTCTATAATATCATTTGAAAATGGGTTATTGATTTAGTTATAAATATAAATTAATATTATCAACATCTTTATTGATCTCGTTGAGGATACTTTGATAAGCATGGTTGAAATTGGATTGTGTTTCTTCAATTTTTGCTTTAGATGCTGCAATGTGATCGTCTGCTGAATTGATTGTATGTTGCGATTTTTCAATATGTGCTTGTAATTTCTTAATCTGCTCTTCGTACTGAACGATTTGTTTTTTCAGCTTTTCTACTTCTTGCTGTTTACCCGCCACCCGTTGTTCCACTTGCTTCTGTAAAGCAACATCGAACTGTTGTTTTTCTTTATTCAACACTTGCTGATAATGCGTGGCCGTTTGCATGAGCTTTTCTTTCGTCAAACCCAAGGTAGAAGCCGTTGCAAAAGAAGATTTCACGGCTGTACTTTCATCCATATTCATTCCTGCCAAAGTGACCAAGGATTGCTTAAATTCTAAATAATCAAATCCTGGTAAATTGTTTTTTTCGAGTGCTTTTGTCAAAAACTCCACACTTTTGGCATCTAATCCGTGATGATCTCCAAAGAGATTCCTCAAATTCTTTTGCATGTATTTTATATTAATTTGTAGCTTATTTACTTTTTACATTATTGAAACGAATGAATCGCTCGAATAGTTATCTTATCATTAACCATTTCTACAAAAATAAAAAATATCCCGACACTTGTCGTTAGTTTAATAGACGAAGTCGTTTTGAAATCGGATAGATGACCAACTTTATAAAACTTCTTATATCACCCCACGATTTCAATATCACTCTTGCCATTCCCTGCTTTCGACACCTGAATTTGTGTACCAATTCGCTCTTTAAGTGCATTGACATGCGAAATCACACCAATGATTTTTCCACTGGCTTGAAGGTTTTCCAAGGTGGTGATGGCTAAGTCTAGGGTTTGCTCGTCCAACGTTCCAAAACCTTCATCAATAAAAAGCGATTGTATTTGTGCCGCACGACCTGCCATATCAGATAAAGCCAAGGCTAAAGCCAGACTAATCAGAAAAGATTCGCCCCCTGAAAGCGTATTCATCGAACGGCGATTATCTGCTTGGTAAGTATCAATAATTTCTAGGTGTAAACCTTGATTTTTAGGTTGATGAATTTGATAGCGACCGTGTAAATGCACCAAATGCCGATTGGCTAGAATCACCAAATTATGGAGCGTCAAACCTTGTGCATACACTCGAAATTTCTGTCCATCTGCTTGACCAATGACGTCATTAAGTGCCGACCATCGCCGTACTTCTGCACTTTGTTGCTCTATTTTTTTCAATAAGTCCGTGGCTTCTTTTTTACGGTCTTTATCTTGTTGTAGTTGTAGTTGAAACTGTCCTAATTGCTGCTGCAACTCCTCTAAGGCAGCTTCTTTAACTGGCAAATCGTTCATTACTTTCGTATACGCCTCAGCATCAAAATCAGTCTTTTTTTCTTTTTTCAATGCTGCTCTATTTAACTTAATAGCTTGTGCTAGTTCAAGCATAGAGCGATCTAATGTTGTTCGTTTCTCACGAATTGTATTGACCGTCGACTCCTCTAAAATTGCCTGTTGTAAATCATTAATATCAGTAAAAACAGACTTGGATATTTTTTGTGCCAGTCGTTCGTTGATTTCAGTAATGTCTTTGTCTACTTCAATAAATTGTTGTTCTAAATATTGTTTTTTGGTACGATTGGTATGTATTTCTAAAGCTATTTTTTTGGCTTTTTCTTCTACCCTTTCAACAACTAATATTTGTTGTTCTAATATTTTTTTCTCTTCACCAATAGAATCTTCTACCGACTTTTTGCCAAATAACGTGTTTCGTTTTTCAACTAATTCTGTCAATTCCTCTGATAAACCGTTTAGTTCTAGTGCTAATTTTTCTTGTTCTTTTTGGAGTTTATCTATCGCTTTTTTCTGGTTTGTGATGGATTGGTTTAATAATGCTTTTTCCGATTCTGCTGCCTGAATATTCTTCGTCAATAATACAAATTGTTCTCCCGTTTGTTGTATCGTTTCAAACATTGAACCTGCCTTATCAATAGATTCAAAATGATGTCCCAAACTAGAAATAATAGTATTTAGTTCCGTTGTTGTAGATTCAAAATTTGCTTCAAACGTTTCAGTTTGCTTGGATAGTCGCTGAATATCATCTTCTAATCGTTTGATCTTAAAATTAATTGCTTGAACCGATTCTTGCAGGCTATCTTTCTGTTTTTCAATGGTTTGCAAATGCTTATCAATCACAAATAATTGTTCTCTGGAAGATTTTTTAGTATTTAAATCCGTTTCAAATTCTTCAATTTTTTTGGCTAAGATCACTTCTTTTGAAATGGAAAATAAACTACTGTTGATTTCAGGAGCTAATTTTGCAATTTTGATTTCTGTTTCTTCAATTAATTTCAGATTTGATTCAATTTGTCCATCCAATTGGTTTTCTTCATTACCTTTTAAGTGCTGAATATGTGTAATCAATTCTCGATAACGAGCCATTAATTGCAGGTAATCATTTTTGTATATTTCTTGCTGCGCCAACACCGCATCATATTCTTCTTGTGCCTGATCGACAAACGGTGTTAACTGATGTTCCCGAAACGGATGCGTGGTAGATAGACAGAGCGGACACTGCTCTCCTTCTTCCAGATTGTTCCGATCTCGTTCGTAATGGACGATCAGTTTTTGTTGCTCTAAAACATTCAGTTTATAAGCGAGCTTGTTCGTGATTTTTTCTAAAACGTCACTATTATCCAAAATTTGCTTTCCTAAAAGAAATTCCTCTTGCTGCAAATGTTCGTAAATATCTTCTATTTCAGATTGCTGTTTGAGCAGATGTGCATATTCTTGAGACAGTGCTTTAAGTTGTTGTAAATACTGATTTCCAGCATTGAGTTTTTCAATATCCAAATTGAGTTGCTGTAAAACATCGCTTCGAGAAGGCGTGTATTGATTGGGAACAAGCTGTTCAAACTCTAGCAATAAATCCTTCTCTTTTTGTACTAAATTATTTAATCGTTCTTGCAGTTTAATGGCTTCCTTTTGCTCTTTTTCTAATGTTTTTTGCAGAACATTTATTTCTTTCTCTACACCAATTTTATCTTTAAGAATATTCCGTAAACCCGTTTTGTGTAAATCAATTTTAGGTGCTAAAGATGGATAATTTTCAAAAGCGATATGTTCTTTTATCCAACTTTTATCTTGTTGTAATTGAATAGAAAGACGTTCTAATTTTGCTTGTTCCTGTACAATATTAGTATTCACTTCATCTGTTTCAGAACGATTGGTTTCAATTTGCTTTTGTAAACGGTCAATCGGTGGTTGCTTTTGCTCGATTTGCATATCTAAGGCTCGAACTTGCTGCATTTTTTCTTCAAACAACTCAAAATCCGCTTTCTTTTGAGCTAGTTCCGCTTTCTCCTTTTTTACAATAATTGCTATTTCTTTTTCTTCTTGTTCTAATGATGTAAATGATTGCTCCACCAATTTTTGGTCTTTGCTCACTTGTTCCTTTTGAGCAGTTCTGTCCAAAAACTGATTCATTAATCCCTGTAACGGAATCGTTTGCTCGTGTTTTTCTAGCAATTGTAAATCCTTCTGCAAAGTTGTTTTAGAAGCGTCCAACGCTATTTGCTGCTGTTCCAAATCTTGAGCTTGTTGTTGCAATTCAGACACGCGTTTATACGTGGTCATCAACTGTTGCTGGCTAGCAATTTCCGTTTTAATTTTTTTAGCTTCGTTTTTAAAAGAAGCTAACTGTTCTTTCAAAGCATCGACTTCCTCTTTGGGCAGTAAATTCAAGGTAGATTGTTGAAATTGCAATTGCTCCAAGCGAATATTTTCTTCTTTATTTTTTTGGTAGGCTGCTTTAGAAATAGTGGAATAAATTTCTGTTCCAGTTATCCGTTCCAACAAATCAGAACGGTCTTTTTCGGAGGCTTTTAGAAATGCTGAAAAATCGCCTTGGCACAGCACTACCGATCGAGTGAACCGATTATAATCCAAACCTGTAACCGTTGATACCAGTTGATCGACTTCCGATTTTTTACTGGTTAATAATTTGAACTCATGATCTTTATGGTCAAATTGATGGATTTCGCGGGTTGGTCCTAAAATATTCCCATCTACTTTTCCCCTTGCTCGCCACAAGCTCCATTTACTTAGATAAATATCGGTTGAAGTCTCAAATTCTATCTCCGCATAACAGTCCGTTGCGCCATACGACAACACTTCCTTGACGTCTTTATTTCGATGTAATCGCCCATACAATGCTAAAGTAATAGCATCTAAAATTGTCGTTTTCCCAGAACCTGTATCTCCCGTAATTGCAAACAATCCCGAATCGGCTATCGGTGCTTGTGTAAAGTCAATTTCTATCTTCGTTTGAAGCGAGTTGAGGTTGAGAATACGGATTTTGAGAATTTTCAATTTTAGAAAGTTTTATAAAATGAGATTAGGATAACTTTGCACCCTAATCTCATTATACTAGTTTTTAATCAACCAAAGAAGATGCTGGAACACTATATCGTTCTACAAATTCTTTCATTTCATCAACCATGGCAGGCGAACCAATTACAATAGTTGAACGCATATGCAAGTCATTGGGTTGGAGTTCTAGGATACGATTCAGTTGTGTGTTGATGGACTTTCCACCTGCTTGTTCGACAACCATCGACAACGGATTGCATTCATACAATAAACGCAGTTTACCCAATGGATATTTACGGGTATTAGGATATAAGAAGATGCCACCTTGAAAAAGGATTCGGTGAATATCGGAGACCATTGAACCAATGTATCGAAGTCGTAAATTCAAATCCGAACAATAGTCAATATAGCGACGCATTTCTACGTCAAATTTCAAATAATAACCTTGATTAACAGAATAATAACCGCCCCGTTCTGGTATTTTTATATCTCTATGAGATAAACAAAATTCTCCAATTGATGGGTCTAATGTAAAAGCATTGACACCTCGACCTGTGGTATATACTAAGATAGTAGATGTTCCGTAGATGACGTAGCCAGAGGCGACCAATTCTGTTCCTTTTTGGAGAAAATCTTCCATTTTGCAGGGGCCGCCTGCATCACTCACCCGTCTATAAATACCAAAAATTGTTCCGACCGATACATTCACATCAATATTAGATGAACCGTCCAAAGGATCAAAAACGACCACATATTTTGAGTTTTTAGACTCTAACATGGGCATTTCGATGAAATCTTCGTTTTCTTCTGATGCAATTCCACAACATTCCCCACTGTTTTTCAAACAATCAATGAGTTTTTCATTGGCATACATATCCAGTTTTTGAACCTGTTCACCATGTGAATTTTCAGAGCCTTCAACCCCCAGAATATTGACTAATCCAGCCTTGTTGACTTCTCGATTTACAATTTTAGCAGCAACACCAATATCTCTCAATAAACCTGTTAACTCTCCAGAAGCAAAAGGAAAATCTTTCTGTCGGTGTATAATAAACTCGTCTAAAGTAACAATTCTGTTCATGTCTTGAATGTTTAAGTAATATAGTTATAGAATTTTAGGTAATTTTATCGCTGATCTTTGGAATTTTGAATTTACGTTTAAAAAGAAGCGATTTTCACAAAGATACAGGAATAACTTATCGGAAACAAAACAAATTTTGGATGCCCAGACCTTCACATATTGATTCAATTACGGAACAAAGTTATTTGGATAGTTCATATCAGATTTTCAAACCATCTTTTACGATAAAAATTGGTCAAACTCACCCTGATTTAGATGAATTTTTAATTGATAATAATGCGTTTAAATGGGCTTTCATTAGTGCTTATAATCCTTTTTCTAAAGTTGAATCTAAAACCGTTAATTATCAAAACCATCAACGTTTGATCGAAAAAATTAAAACCCTAGATTATTATTTTGTTGAAGGTGAAGGAAAAGCGGCGGACGAGCGTTGGACACCTGAAAAAAGTTTGTTTATACTTGGAATTTCAGAAGAGGAATCTATTCAAATTGCCAGATTTTTTCAACAAAATGCAATTGTCGTTGGTGCCGTTAACCAAAAAGCAAGATTAGTATGGTGTGTCGATTGAGACGAAGTTGTATTGTTTTATTTTTATTGTTATGGAATCTATCGTTGGTTTTTTCGCAAGAAAAAGATAGCACGACCTATGATTTTCCTATCGTTTTTGATTTAGACGAATTTGAAGTAACGGCTAGCAGGATTGGTTTTGACACCGACGATTTTATTGAATTGGTTTTAACTGACGAATCATTTTATCAAGCGTTTCGCAATATTCGTTTTCTTTCTTACCAATCCTCCAACTCCATCATGTTTTATGATAAAAAAGGTATTCCAAAGGCTAGTATGAACAATATAATTCATCAGACATCTGACGGTCGCTGCCGAGAAATGGATATTCTGAAAGAATCTGATTCTGGAAATTATTATAAACGTAAGAAATACCGATACTATACAGCTAAAATGTTAGATCGGCTCTTTTTCACACATGGAAAAATCTGTGAGGAAGCACATTCTTCTGGAAAAGCACCTTCCAATCCTAGTAAAATTGAGCAGTATTCCGCTGAACTAAAACGGCTTATTTTTGATCCAGGTGAAGAAGTTAATGTTCCATTAATTGGTCATAAAATGGCAATATTTGACCCAGAAATGAGTCCATTCTACGATTTCACGATTTCCAATAAACGCTATAAAAATCAGACGGATTGTTATGTTTTTTCTGCTGTCGTTAAACCTAAATTTGTACAAAAAACATCTAAAACGGTTATCAAATCCTTGAATACCTACTTTGATAAAGAAACCTTTCAGGTCATTGCACGGGATTATCATTTAAAAAGTAATACGGCATTGTTTGATTTTGATGTAAATATGAATATTGAGTTGACGAAGTTAGGTGATGATTATGTTCCTGTTTTAATTGAGTATGAAGGAGATTGGGATGTACCGTTGCATAAGCGTGAACGTGGGGAGTTTGAGATTCGGTTTTGGGCGTATGAGTGAGGGCGCTGCGCTTGGAGAGCGTTACGCTGACGCTGCACTTGGAGAGGTGAGAGCGCTGCGCTTGGAGAA
>JAHDFQ010000007.1:0-9225 GCA_020628085.1 Saprospiraceae bacterium | reverse complement strand
GAGAGCGTTACGCTGACGCTGCACTTGGAGAGGTGAGAGCGCTGCGCTTGGAGAAGCAAGAGGCAAGAGCATTACGCTGCGCTACATTTGGGGAAGTGGGATTTTGAGGACGTTACACTTTTATTTCTATAATTTCTAAAACGCTAAGAATCCGTCGGCGTGTTTTTGCATGGTTTCGATAGTTTTTTCGTCTATTTCGTCATCATCTGAAAGGATGCTTCCGATACTTGAGATTGGTAATTTATTGCTATATACAATACCTCCAACGTGATTGATAATTCCAGAAAGGTGATCTAGTCCACGTAAATTACCTGCACGTCCTGAGGCGATGCCAATGAGGGCAAATTTCTTTTCGGAGAATGTGCCTTTGTAATTTCGGATAGAACAAGCATCCAAAAATAATTTAACTATACCAGGATATGAACCGTTATATTCTGGTGCAATAATGACAATCTTATTGGCTGGAATCATGATCTTATCTTGAATTGTTGCCACCTCTGCTGATTGTCCTGATTCACTGTACATATCTGCACTCAAAATATCGTTTGGTACATCCTCTAAAGAAAAGAAGTTGACTTTTTGATCAGTCGATTTTTCTATTAAATTGGCGTATTTTCGTGCAAAAATGTGCGTTTTAGCGTTTTTTCGGTTGGTTCCTGATATTACAGTTATCATATTTTCCTCTTATTAATTAGATAACAAAACTAATAATTCTGAAATAAGTTTAAGTATATATAGTAAGAAATCAATAAATCTTGATTCTTCAAAGTCAATTATTTCGCTAAACCACTTAAAATGAAACATATCTTCAACTAAATGCTTGACAAGAATCTTAATTTATTTATTTCACAATGATAAAGAAGAAATTATTAATGGAAAGCTAGTATCTTTGCACATTCAAAAAATTGTTCTATTATGAAATTAACTTATTACGGACAAGCCTGTTTTGGAACAGAAATCAAAGGAAAAAAAATATTGTTCGATCCTGCGCTTTCTGCCAATCCACTAGCCAAAGACATTGATATCAATAGTTTGGAAGCTGACTATATCTTGTTGACGCATGGACATGGCGATCACGTGGCAGATGTAGAATCTATTGCTCAACGAACAGGTGCTACCATTATTTCAAATTATGAGATCGTTACATATTATGGTGAGAAAGGATTTAAAGGTCATCCACTCAATCATGGTGGTAAATGGAATTTTGATTTTGGAACGGTGAAATATGTCAACGCTATTCATTCGAGTGTATTACCCGACGGAACTTACGGTGGAAACCCTGGCGGTTTTGTCATTTGGAATGATGATATTTGTTTTTACCATGCAGGTGATACTGCTTTGACTTGGGACATGAAACTCATTCCGATGACTTGTCCTAAATTAGATTTTGCAATTTTACCTGTAGGAGATAATTTTACGATGGGTTATGAAGATGCGGTTATTGCTGCCGAATTTATTGATTGTGAAAAAATAGTGGGATGCCATTTTGATTCTTTCGGTTATATAGAAATAGATCACAATAAAGCAAAACAAGCGTTTGAGAATAAGGATAAAAGGTTAATTTTGCCTACTATTGGGGACGCTGTTCCTAGTTTTTAGAAAATATGACTATGAGGTTTTTAAACTATTTAGTATAAAAAATTCTCAAAAACTACATATACATTTATGGGAAAAGTAATCGCTATTGCAAATCAAAAAGGAGGTGTTGGAAAAACAACGACTTCGATCAACCTATCTGCTTGTTTGGCAGTATTAGAGTTTAAGGTATTGCTTATAGACTCTGATCCTCAAGCAAATGCGACTTCTGGTGTGGGTGTGTTTCCAGATCAAATAGAATATAGTGTTTACGATTGTTATGTAAATGATATTGACCCAAAAGAGGCCATTGTATCTACTTCGACGCCTAATTTGGATATCATTCCGTCGCATATTGATTTAGTAGGAGCAGAATTAGAATTAGTGAGTCGATTTCGTCGGGAATTTATTATGAAAAAAATCGTAGAGCAGGTTAAAGATGATTATGATTTTGTTTTTATTGACTGCTTGCCTTCACTTGGTTTGGTTACGATTAATGCATTGACGGCTGCGGATTCAGTACTTATTCCTGTTCAATGTGAGATTTTTGCTTTAGAAGGATTGAGTAAATTAAAAAATACGATCTCGTTGGTCAACCAACAATTAAATCCAAAACTAGAAATTGAAGGTATTTTATTGTCGATGTATGACAAGCGGTTACGTCTGGCAAATGTAGTCGTCAAAGAGTTACAAACCCATTCTACGGATTTTGTTTTTGATACGATTATTCACCGTAATTCTCGTATTGGAGAAGCTCCGAATATGCACTTGCCTGTTATTTTGTACGATGCTAGCAGCAAAGGAAGTATTAATTTTTTAAATCTAGCAAATGAGTTTTTAAAGCGCAACGATATGCAAATTAAAAAGACTGCTGCTTCCAAGGAAGCAAAAACTCGTAAAAAGGCAAAGTAAAAGTTTATCAAAAAAAAGACGTTCAAATTGATTTTGAACGTCTTTTTTGTTGGTATTTATATCTATTGATTTCTTTTCAACCTATTTCATGACCATTACTCCAGAAGCCAAAAATTTCAATTCTTCTTTTGGTTCAGTAATCAAAGCAATAGAGTCAGCAGGCAAACCTTCATCTTCAGCATAATGACGCAAATCATCCACGGAAGTAATTTCTCGATATGCGTACCCGTCCATGACCACCTTACCCGTCAAATCCAAAGGCATGAAGAAACCATAGTCTTTAAATTTTACAAACATTTCAGCGTCGTTGGTCTCAGAAGCGATATTCATCCAGCATCCTTTCACCTGACAAACACTTTCTACTTCACCGATGACTTTTGCAGTTACGGTGTCTTGCGTTTCCATTTGTTTAACTAAGTCTTCAAAAGAAATTGCCCCTTCTGCATCAGTTGGTTCACCAAAAGTTGTTGGTTTCGTTTCCTTTTGCTCCGTTGTATCCGCTGATTTATTCTCGGTTGTAGTTGATTCTGTACAGGCAAAAATGCTACACAAGCAACATAATAATATTACATTTTTCATTTTAATGGTTTTATTTGATATATGATTCATATTTATACTTCACTTGGTTAAACCCAATTAATCCCTTTTTTTAATAAACTCAAAGTCTTAGCTTCAGGACTATTGGGTTCAGGAATATGATTATAGACCCAGTTTACATTTGGTGGCAAACTCATCAAAATAGATTCTGTTCGTCCGTCAGTATCTAGACCGAATTTAGTACCTTTATCCCAAACTAAATTAAACTCGACGTATCGACCTCGACGCAATAATTGCCACTTTTTCTGATCTTCGGTAAAGGATTTGTCTTTATTCTGATGCAATAAAGGAATATATATTTTACAAAAAGTAGTTCCAATATCTTTCGTAAACTCAAAACGATCTGCTTTGGAATAACCATCTTGATGACTCAAACGATCATAGAAAATACCGCCAATTCCACGAGTTTCTTTTCGGTGTTTGATATAAAAATAATCATCTGCCCATGTCTTAAACTTCGGATAAAAAGACGCATCATACCGATCACAAGCATCTTTTAAATGCTGATGAAAGAACGTTGCATCTTCTTCGACCACATAATGCGGCGTCAAATCTATCCCACCACCAAACCACCATTGCCCTGTACTCATTTCAAAATAACGGACATTCATATGGATAATCGGAACATGTGGATTCGTTGGATGCAAAACAATAGACACACCTGTTGCAAAAAACTGAGCATTTCCTTCCAATTTTAGTGCCGTCGATATTTTCTCAGGCATATCACCGTGTACTGCCGAAAAATTAACACCGCCTTTTTCAATGTGTTTTCCTTCAAATATACGGGTTCTTCCTCCTCCGCCACCAGGTCGATCCCAAGCGTCTTCTTTAAACTTTCCTACTCCATCTGCCGTTTCCAGTTGCTGACAAATATCATCTTGGAGCGACATTAACCACTTTTTTATGTTTGACGTGTTCACTTGTTCAGGTGTTCGTGTGTTCATGTTTTGAGGTGTTTATTTAAAGTATTTATGTGTTAACGTGTTGTTACGCTCTTTGAACATGAACACGTGAGCACAAGCGCACAAATTTACAATGCCGCTTTGGTCTTTGCAGCCGCTACTACCTTCTTAGAGTTTCCCACAAAAATTTCATCATCAATTAAAATAACTGGTCGTTTCAAAAAAGTGTATTCATCTAGGATATATTTCCGATAATCATCTTCCGTTAGCGTCATTTCATTTAGTCCCATAGAACGGTATTTCATGGCTCGACGACTAAACAAAGCCTCGTAAGAACCAGCTTTTTCTTTCATCATGTCAATCTGTTGAGGGGTCATCGGTTCCGTCTTGATATTTTGCAACTCAAAACCTTCTCCATCGTTTAATTCTTTAATAATACGTTGACAAGTATTGCAATTTCCTAAATGGAATATTTTTCTCATATATTTGTGTCTTTATAACTAAAATAGCCTTTGTGCTACTTACTACATTGATTCGACATCCTAAAGGATGTTATACTTGCAAAAATAGAACTTAATATTGAAATATGATAGCTGCATCGGAACTCATTCTTAATAAAGATGGAAGTGTTTACCACTTAAATTTAGTACCTAGTCAATTAGCAGAAACGATTATTACTGTTGGTGATCCTGAACGAGTGGCGGACGTTTCCAAACACTTTGATGCTATTGACGTCAAGGTTTCTAAACGGGAATTTGTAACTCATACAGGCCATTTGAACGGTAAACAAATTTCGGTTATTTCTACTGGTATTGGAACAGATAATATTGATATAGTGTTTAACGAATTAGATGCGTTAGTTAATATTGATCTAGAAAAAAGAACGGTAAAAGAGGAACTGACAGCACTGGATATTATCCGAATTGGAACATCAGGCTGTTTGCAAGAAGATATTCCGCTAGATAGTTTTTTGGCATCTACTTTTGGATTGGGTTTAGAAGGATTGATTCATTATTATGACTATAAGACCAATGCGGATGAAACGATTTTACAGTATGATTTTATGGATAAAATGAGTTCTGAAATTCAGTTTCCGATTCGTCCATATGTAGCACAAGGAAGTAAAGATTTGATAGAAAAGATTGGTCAAAAAATGATGCGTGGTATTACAGCAACTTGTTCTGGTTTTTATGCACCACAAGGACGTAGTTTACGTTTACAAACACGTGTTGAGGATATGTTGTCTGTTTTTGCCAATTATCAGTACAATAACCACCGAATCACCAATTTTGAGATGGAAACATCTGGAATTTATGGAATGGCACGCCTATTGGGGCATCATGCTCTATCCTGTAATGCGCTGATTGCCAATCGTGCAAGAGGTGAATTTAGTACACATCCAAAAGAAACAGTTGATAAATTGATTAAAGAAGTGTTAGAAAAATTGACATCGTAAATGACCACTCTAAATGCTGAATATTGGAACAATCGTTACCAAAATAACAATACACCTTGGGATGCAAACCGTATCACTACACCTTTAAAAACCTATATCGACCAACTGACCGATAAAACGTTAAAAATCCTCGTTCCTGGTGCTGGTAATGCGCATGAGGCAGCATATTTATATGACAACGGATTTAATAATGTGTGGGTGTGTGATTGGGCAGAACAAGCTATTGAGCAATTTAAAGTTAATCATCCCGATTTTCCGAAAGATCAACTGATTTGTGGTGATTTTTTTGAAATACAAGAGACATTTGACTTAATGATCGAACAAACCTTTTTTTGCGCTATGTCTCCGTCTTTACGACCTCAATATGCACAAAAAGTTGCACAATTATTGAAGCCTAAAGGTAAATTAGTTGGTTTACTTTTTGATGTTATATTCTCAAAAGAAGGACCTCCATTTGGTGGAACGAAAGCAGAATATGAAGCATATTTTGAATCCTATTTTTCGACTATCGTTTTTGAAGAAAGTTATAATTCGATTGCACCAAGGGCTGGAAAAGAGCTTTTCATGATTTTGCAAAAGGAATAAGTAGTATTGTTCACGCTAGAACATAATCCCATGATAAAAAATATTATTTTCACTGTCTGTACGGTAGTCATTTGTTCCTTTTCTAATATTGGTTTAGCCCAAACGAAAGACGTGACTGCTGTCAAAAGTGCGAAAGAATCACTAAAAGTCGCACAAAACTATTTTTCTAAAGGCGAACTGAACAAAGCTAGAAAACAACTGCTCCATACCATCAAACTCAAAGATAATTTTGCTATTGCCCATCGTTTATTAGGTCGAGTATATTCTGATTTATCGGATTATGAAGCTGCAATTGTTGCATACGAAAAGTCTTTTGAGTTAGATGATAAACTATCCAGAGCTGCCTTTTTTGAATGTGCCGAAGCATATCTATTGACCGATCAAATTGATCTAGCGCAACATTACTTTTCAAGATTTAAGGAAATGGAAGGTAAGCGTTATGCAAATGCTCAAAAAGAGCAAGGTTTGGAAGTGGAATATCAAAACAGATTAGCCACACGGGAACAAAACATTGCATTTATCCAACAAATGGATATGACCAATCCTGAACAAATACAGGTGATAGCGTTGGGAAAAAATATCAATTCTATCCATGATGAATATTTACCCAGTTTGACAAGCAACAGACAATACCTTTTGTATACTCGAAATATCAAAAATGAAGATGAAAATATTTTAATTAGCTCTAAAGAAAAAGGTCAATGGACGAAAGGAAGTTCTATTCATGGTGATATAAACTCCTCGAATAATGAAGGAATGGCGAAATTTGAAACACATGGAAATACCTTTTATTTTGCTGGTTGTAAGCGTGAAGGAGCAGATAGTGGCTGTGATATTTACAGAGCTAATTTTGAAGATGGAAAAGTCACAGAAGTGGATGCTCTGTCGGGCAAATTAAATTCCTATTATTGGGATTCACAACCGAGCCTTTCATGCGATGGACAAACTATGTACTTTGCGAGTACTCGTGAAGGAGGTTATGGAGGTTCCGATATTTGGTATTGTCCATTGCTACCTAGTGGAGAATGGGGTGTTCCAGAAAATCTAGGTGCACATATTAATACTGCGGGAGACGAAGAAGCCCCTTTTATCTCTACAGATGGATTGACCTTATACTTTACCTCTAACGGTCATGCAGGTCAAGGAAACGGAGATTTATTTGTGAGTTATTATGAAAAAAATAGTTGGTCGATACCAGATAATTTAGGCTATCCAATCAATAGCCCAGCCAAGGAATTGGGTATTTTTATAGATGCTGATAACGAAACGGCTTATTTTGCATCTTCTCGAAAGGGAGGACGAGGAGGTTTGGATATTTACAAAGCCCCGCTTCCGAAAGCGATGCGCCCGAACCCGATGGTACATCTGGATGGAACGGTGATTGATGCTGTAACGCAAGAACCAATTGAAGCCGACATCAAACTCCGAAATGATGGGAATACTTGGAATTTTAAAAGCGACCAATTTGGATGGTTTTTTCAATGTTTAGCGGGTAACAAAGGGTATTCTTTCCAAATTCAAAAAGAAGGTTATCAACCCTATATTGAGGCAGTATATCTGGATGCAGAAGACATCACCACAACCGATAATGTTCAGATCGCTTTACAACCACTTCATACACCATCCAAAAAAGTAGATTCACAACGTTTAACAAAAACCATCGTCCAAATTTACTTTGATTTTGATTCTTCAACTATTACAGCAAAAGGAAATGATAAACTTGCACATGTGGGTTCGCTCCTAGAGCGGTATGATGATTGGTCGGTTGAAGTAGTAGGGTTTTCAGATGCTTCTGGAGACATGGAGTATAATAAAAGTCTTTCTCAAAAAAGAGCCAACGAAGTCGTCAATCAACTTAAAACCATTCATCAAATAGACATTGCGACGAATATCAACGTCATCGGAAAAGGGTCTACAGGGGAACAAAGTAGCGAAGAAGATCGTAGAAAAAGTCGCCGAGTAGATGTGGTGATGACGAGGTAGAAATCAATTCCTTTAAATAATCTAAGCGTTAGAATGGTTTTCAATGAAATGTCAAGAAAATGGAGTGGACTTCAGACGGTCTTGGCTTCTATCATATTGATTTTTTCAATTTTTATATTTCCAAGGAACACCTTTCTACATTTATCAGGATTACAATCGGGCTTATTTTTATCAATTGTTAGTTTTTTTGTTTTATTCATTTCCATATTCACTCAAAAAAGATACGCTCCTACTCTAGTCGATGCTTGTTTAATTTTCAATATTCTATATACTGGAATTTCTACTCTTTGGGCAAATAATGTTCATTTTGTCCTATATGGATTTTATACGAGTATTCTTTTGTATGCTGCATTTATTATCTTTAGGCAACAATTACAATATCCTACCTTTAAAAAGCTATCTTTCTACATCATAATCATTTCATTAATTTATGCTATTGGATTAGAATACTTAATCATTTATTCTGATTATGTTCCATTTATTGGATCAAATTCACTCTTTCATCATGTAAACAAACTAACAGGTCAAAATTTTAATTACATCAGCAGTCTTATTACCGTTCTTTTTCCTTTTTTTGTGATCCCTTCTTTTAAGTATCATATAATAATCAAGTTACTGGTTTCAGTGTCGGCATTATTTATCATCTATCAATCGGACTCTGCCTTTGCTTTTCTTGTGGTATTAGCGTTCACAATATATTATTTTGCTTCCTTTTTTTTAACTAAGAAACAACTCGTCTTAAGTTCATTTGGAGTGTTTTTATTAAGTGTTTTTTTGATAGGGTTTCAAGGAAAACAGAATAGACAATACTCTTATATTCTTCGTGAATTTTTTAGCCAAAATGATCGTATTCAAATGAGTCAGAATAGTTTGCATTACTTTTCTGAACATCCTCTTTTAGGTTGCGGTCGAAATAACTGGTCAACAACGGTTAGTCAGTACGGGTATAATGATTATGTTTATAATAGATCAAAAACAACTTTTTTTAAGCGTTTTGTACATGGACATAATATTCTTACTGAAAAATTGAGTGAATTAGGTTTAGTTGGTCTACTACCTTTTATCATAATTTGCATTAGTCTTTTTAAGTACAACCTATTTAAAAAGCAAAAATGGTCACCTCTTGAAAATTCAGCATTTTACAGTCTTTTAATATTTATGGTATTGGCTATGATGTATGGTGTAGTATATAATCATGCGAATGATATACGATTA
>JAHDFQ010000164.1:4959-11088 GCA_020628085.1 Saprospiraceae bacterium | reverse complement strand
TTGGCGGATTAATGGATTTGTTTTGTACTAATTTTACTGACGAACTACTTAAGTAGTAGGTCAGAAAAATTAATATAATAACCGCCTTCAAAACCTCCAAAAAAGTCATAAAAACCTCCTAATCGTCAGTATTTTACGATTTTTTTGAAGGTTGGCGTTATTATATAAGTAATTTTGTCCGACCGCTTAGCAGCGGCTACGGTTAAGTGAAGGATATAATACTGATATTTCCTCCTCAATATCTAATACTCATTATTGATAACCGTAGCCTGATGCTATTATTTGATTAACAACTATTAGGAAATTACGCAGTACATGCGTTTAAGTATAAAGCCCCTTATTTTATCACTAAAAATATAAAGTTATGAGAACAAGACTACAACTAATTCTTCTAATACTTACTCTACCATTGTTCACAAAAGTAAGTTGGGCGCAAAACTCTATCAATAATAGTGATTTAGATTTATATACTTTTGATTTAGATGAAGCCGCTCGTAATCATCTATTGCGAGCAAACGAACAGTTTGAGTTGCTTCAATTCACAGAAGCTTTAGCAGCATTGGATCGAGCAGTTTTTGAGCATCCGACATCACCAATTGTATTGTTGCAACGTGCTAGATTACGCCAAATGCTAGGAATGGATGGGGAAGCCGCTGCTGATTATAATTTAGCCAAAAAATATAATCCGTATGCAGCTGATATCTTTGGTTACAATGGAGATGAAGCCATTATCAATGTGCTGTATAGTGCGCCTCAAAATTCACTTGTGGGACTTTCTCTGGATAAGCGATTGAATTATTATTATGATTATATTGATAACAATTATATTGAAGGAAAACTGGATTTAGATGAACTAAGGTTGCTCACCAATACGATACAATTGAAAGAATCAGGTGACTTTGAAGGAGCCACCTTATCCATTGACTCTCTATTAACACAATATCCCAATTCAGCTATTGGCTATGATCTCAAAGGAACAATTGAATTGAATCAAGATCGTCAAGCAGAAGCATATAATCATTTCGTAAAAGCATCTGAACTAGACGACAAATTCGCGATTTCTTGGTATAATCTAAGCCGTATAGAACGTGAAAACGGACAAAGCGATCAGGCTATCGAGCACCTACAAAAAGCCATTGATTTACAAGAAAATTTGACAAAAGCATATTTTGATAAGGCATTGTTAAAAAAACTACAAGATAAAGATAAAGAAGCGATAACATATTACAATAAAATTATTAATATGCGAGGAGAAGGCTACTTTGAAGCTTATCTAAATAGAGGGTTAACCCGTAAAATGTTAGGTGATTATGATGGTGCCATTTCCGATATCAATCGAGTTATAGAAGTCTATAAAGATACTCCTGATTTATATGTAAATAGAGGAAATTTATACCTTCTTTTTGGAGAAGATCAAAATGCAATTAAAGATTACAATAAAGCTATTCGATTAGATAAATTCAATTTTGGTGCATACCATAACAGGGCTTTGGCTTACTTGCGTATGAATAGAACGGAAGATGCTTGTGCCGATTTAGAAGAAGCTATTGCTTTAGGACACACGCTTTCAGCTAAAATTTTACAGCATTTTTGTCGATAACGAACTAATTTTTTCAAATCGGATAATTCCTTAGTTTATCCGATTTGATTAATGTAATTACCAATTTGTGGATTATAGATAAGTAATCCCGACATAAGCATATGGATCAGGTTTTCGTCAACCAAATTACCAAACGTATTCCCGACCTCTAAGTTCGGCTTAAAATCGCCGTACTAGTATTCTTTCAAGCTACATATGAAATGAATAAATAAAGTTGGTATAATTAAGTAGTAGGTCAGAAAAATCCGCCTGCCGTCGGGCAGGTTAGTATAATAACCGCCTTCAAAACCTCCAAAAAAGTTATAAAAACTTCTTGACTGTCAATACTTTACAACTTTTTTGGAGGTTGGCGTTATTATACCTACCTGCGGCTAGCAGGCAAGTAATTTTGTCCGACCGCTTATCCATTAAAATGAACCTCTAGACAATTCCCTATATTAGCAAGGAACTACATTATGATAAAAGATCAGTCGGCTGTAACCTTTTTGATGTTGATGTTACTATAATAATAGAGAACAGCAAAATAAAATTCACTATTAAAGTAGAACAGCATGAAGTCAGAATTCTTAAAACAATATCAACCTTTCCACGAACCGTTCACTAGATATTGCAGTAGTCGTACTTTTGGATGGATGGAAACAGAAGATTTAGTACAAGAAGCTGTTTTGGCAGCTTTAGAAAATTACGAAAAACTAGAAAATAAAGAAAAATTACCTGCCTACTTACTCGGTATTGCAAACAATTTGGTCAAGAATAAAAAACGACGTCTTAAATTTCGTGGTAATTGGGACAATGTAATGATAGCAAAATTAGAAAGCCAAACACAAAGTCCTGAATTGGCAACTGACATTTGCTTTTTACAAAAAGCGATTGAGCAATTACCTGAGAAACAAAGAGAAGCCCTAATTCTATTCGAGATCAGTGGTTTCTCTATTCGAGAGATTAGTCAAATCCAGCAATCAACAGAAGGTGCTACTAAAACACGCTTGAGCCGAGCAAGGCAAGGACTCAAATACTTGTTGAGTGAGAGTGGAAAACCAGTTTCCTTATCGAAACGCTTAGCCATTTACGCATCACTTTTATAAAAATAATTCATGGAAAATTCAGTTTCTAAAACGTTTCAAATAATCAAAAAATTACCTTTAGAAGTGTCATTCGGACAAGTAGAAATGTGGATACATCAATATAATCTGAAAGAAGAAAAAAAATTGATTGCAAATGTAAAAACTTGGTTTACGTCTTTTTCAAAAAATTAATTTTCTTTTAATAGAGTAATGCTTGTAATAAACAGTTCTTCAGTAAAATTTAGCCGACTAGTCCAATGGGTTTAACCGACTACTTAATTCATAAGAAGTCATCATATTGATCCAACAAACTTTATTATAAAATTCAATTGACCTATTTCGATCTAGTCGTTATCAGGTATAAATAATTCGTTAAAAATAATAAATTATGCAACAGTCAGAATTTCAAAAATACGCCACCAAACACCTAAATCTCAATCCTATTTATTTGGAAAAATATATACATCATTCTGTTCCGAATATTCATAACTTCACCCCAGCAGTCATCGAAGAACGTCAACTAAACGTTGCACAAATGGATGTTTTTTCACGTTTGATGATGGACAGAATTATTTTCTTAGGTCGTCCTGTGGATGATTATATTGCGAATGTTATTCAAGCTCAATTACTATTTCTAGATTCTGTTGATACTAAAAAAGATATTCAAATGTATATCAATAGCCCAGGTGGTTCGGTGACAGCAGGTTTTGGAATTTATGATACAATGCAGTACGTTTCCGCCGATGTCGCAACCATCTGTACAAGTTTATCAGCAAGTATGGGCGCATTATTGTTGTCATCGGGTGCGAAAGGAAAACGCTCGGCACTACAGCACTCGCGAGTGATGATACACCAACCGAGTGGTGGGATGCAAGGGCAGGTTTCAGATATGGAAATTTCTTACCAGTTAATCAAAATGCTACAAAAAGAACTCTATGAAATCTACAGTCTACATACGGGACAACCTTACGAAATAATTGAAAAGGATAGTAATAGAGATAATTGGATGACAGCAACAGAGGCAAAAGATTATGGTTTAGTCGATGAAGTTGTAGGCTGATGTAGGTACTATAAAGTAAAGACTCTAGATGAAAGCTTTATTCTTAATTATAGATCATCCTCTTGATTTATTCAAAATGTTAGTAACTTGTTTTTTTATAAAACTAGCCTAAGTCGTTGAGAATAAACCCGTTAAAATATCGATATTTTAACGGGTTTATTTTTTACATATGGATTTCATTTTTGGGTAACATATTTATAAAAATACACCTATATTTGTAACCATTGTTTAATGTTGTATAATATGGTTATAAAAGAATATTACTCATTGGCCGAAACGGCTGATATCCTAGGGAAAAGTAAGGAAACCTTACGCAGATGGGATCGAACGGGAAAATTTCCTGCTATCCGAGAGCCTATGAGTAACTATAGAGTCTATAAAAAAGAACAAATCAACGATTTTTTGGATGTATTATCTAAAGAAATCATTGACAAGGTGGACAATTCTGTTATTCCAAACAAAGTATACAAAGTTATTGAGCTTTTTGCTGGTGCAGGAGGCTTAGCCATCGGTTTAGAACGTGCTGGAATTAAGTGTGCTGTACTTAATGAAATTGACAAATGGGCTTGTCAAACTTTACGTAAAAATCGTCCCAATTGGAATGTGTTAGAAGGTGATGTGAAGTCTTTTAATTTTGAAAATTATCGAGATCAAATAGAAATCGTCACAGGTGGTTTTCCTTGTCAAGCATTCAGTTATGCAGGTAAAAAATTAGGTTTGGAAGATGCTCGTGGAACATTATTCTACGAATTTGCACGAGTCGTTCAAGAAGTCAATCCGCTGATTTGTATTGGTGAAAATGTCAAAGGCTTACGTTCGCATGAGAAAGGAAAAACCTTGGAAGGCATGATCTCTGTTTTGGACGAAATCGGTTATCAGGTTGTTCCCGTTCAAGTGCTAAAAGCTATTCATTATCGAGTTCCACAAAAACGAGAACGCTTATTTTTGGTTGGTGTGCGCAAAGACATTTCTACTAAATTTGAGTACCCAACACCACATAATACCATTTACAACCTAGAAGATGCCCTCAAAAAAGGAACCTTATTTGATTCCGATGTCCCAGAATCCGCAGGTTCTAAATATCCCGTCTATAAAAAAGAAATCCTCGATCTCATTCCACCCAAAGGCTACTGGCGAGATTTGCCCGTCGATTTACAAAAAGAATATATGGGCAAAAGCTACTATCTCGGTGGCGGTAAAACAGGTATGGCGCGCCGCATCGGATGGGACGAACCTTGCCTCACCCTCACATGTAGCCCCGCCCAAAAACAAACCGAACGTTGTCATCCTGACGAAACCCGTCCATTTACTGTCAGAGAGTACGCCCGTATCCAGACCTTTCCCGATGATTGGACATTTATGGGTTCCATTTCTCAACAATACAAACAAATTGGCAATGCTGTTCCTTGCAATTTAGGTGAAGAAATGGGCTATGCCATTGTGAAGTTTTTGAATGCGTATTATGCTCAAAAGTGAAGAGATGACTTGGAGTCACCTCTTCATTAAACACATCAACCAATGCAAAAAATCATCCTTCAAGGTATCCAATACGACGAAAAATCATCTTATCAAAAAGGGGCAAGTCTAGCTCCGCCATTGATTCGAGAAGCCCTTACTTGTGGTTCTGCCAATCTATTTGCTGAAAATGGTATATCTATTGAAGATGCTCATTTGATAGACAAAGGCGATTTCCAAATCCAAGAATATTTTGATATTGAAAAAATCACCCAACAGCATTTGGAGACAGGCGCAAAGATTTTGACACTTGGTGGCGATCATTCTATTACCTTTCCTGTCATCAAAGCACACCACAAGCAATATCCAAAATTGGATATTTTACATATAGATGCACATTGCGATTTGTACTACGAATTTGAAGGTGATCCGTATTCTCACGCTTGTCCATTCGCTCGAATTATGGAAAATGGTTTTGCAGTTCGACTCGTCCAGGTAGGCATTCGGACACTCAACACACATCAAGCCGAGCAAGCCGAAAAGTATAAAGTCGAGATTCATCAAATGAAAGATTTGGACTTAACCAATATTCCAACATTCAAAAATCCATTATATATTTCTCTGGATATGGACGGGTTTGATCCTGCGTATGCACCAGGTGTATCGCACCATGAACCAGGCGGACTGACGGCTCGGCAAGTTATTGATCTCATTCAAAATATTGAAACTGAAGTCATTGGAGCGGATATTGTGGAGTATAACCCAACCAAAGATTTCCACAATATGACCGCTTTTTTAGCTGCTAAAATGATGAAAGAGATTTTAGTCAAAATGATGTAAACCTATTCTGAATATGAATGTTGATAATCAAAATAAAACATTCGCATGCAAACCACTGCCAAAGATCAACTCGCCAAGTACGATCCACAACTAGAACCCATCATTTCTAC
>JAHDFQ010000164.1:0-4859 GCA_020628085.1 Saprospiraceae bacterium | reverse complement strand
ATTGGACAGCACTGACCGATGACGAAGTGCGTGAAACATTATCTTCTATCAAGGGTATTGGTAAATGGACGATTGATATGATTTTGATGTTCACCCTCGAACGTCCTGATGTATTTCCCTTTGACGATTTTCATCTAAAACAAATTATGAGTTCCATTTATGGTTTAAACCCAAAATCCAAACTCAAAGCCCAAATGATTGAAGTAGCAAAAAAATGGGAAGGACATCGTTCTTTGGCGGTTCAATATTTATGGGATTGGAAGAAGTTTGAAAAACAGAAAGGAAAGAAATAGGCAAATTTTATCAAAAAATACTCTATTACAAATTAATTCAACCACCATGACAAACCACTACATCAAGATAATAGTAACTTTTCTAGGAATGTTATACTTTATCAACATAAAAGCGCAAACACCTCTTTTTCCTAACTCGGTCGTGTCTAATGATATTGATTTTATTGTGGAAACTGACCCTGACGCTTTTGAAAATCTTGCCTTTATTGGAAGGATGGATAAAGAAATGCCGAGCAGTATTAGTAATGAATTATTTGACATCAATACTTTTATATTTGAAGCTACTTTTTCGGACGACGAGACTTTGGAAATTTGGTGCCATAGCGCGTTTGAAACAGAAACTGCTGCTCGTGAATACGCTGAAAAGATCGGTCCAAGATTGGGAAAGCTACCAGCGTTTCAAAGAAACCTACTCAATCATGTGGTCGTACATAAGGGTGACGCTACAGCATTTGCAGAAATCGAAGGGCGATTTTTCATGCTATATTCTGATAATATAGATGATCGCATTAGTACGAACGATTTGGAAGAAACCATTTTTCACGAATCAGTGCATGCTTCTTACCAATCTTCATATGAAAATGACCCAATTTGGCTAAATGCCCAGATGACTGATCCAACCTTTATAACAGAATACGCTCAAAATAATGTTTCTCTTGAAGACATGGCGGAATCTGCTTTATTTGCGTACACCTATATTACGCAGCCAGGTCGATTATCGCCAGATATTGAACAGTGGTTGGAAACTAATATTCCGAATCGCATTGAGTTTTTCCGTACTTTGTATGGCTTGCCTAGTTCTGTGGAAACAGTAGAGAATAATCGTGTATTATTATACCCAAATCCAACAACTGGTATTTGTCAAATTGAACTAGAAAATGTGTATTCAAACATTGTCGCTGAGGTCTATAATTTATCAGGAACATTACTTTTCACGGAATATATTAACGGAACATTTCATCAACTGGATTTGAATCATTTAAAACAAGGATTATACTTTGTGAAGTTTTCTAATGGAGTAATCCTAAAGGTACTGAAACAGTAAATCTCTTTGATAAAACGAAGCCAAGTCTTGGACTTCATCCAAAGCTTGGCTTTATACTATTTCTTTAAGAAAACAATCCTATTATTTTTTATCTTTTTCCTCTTTCTCTTCTTTTTCCGTCACCACAGAACCATCTTCCAGTTTTCGTGAAACAGCAGAATACGGGCCAATAACAATTTCGTCTCCTTCCGTTAATCCTGATTTAATTTCTATGTAGCTATCATCTTGGATTCCAATGGTCACATCTACCATTTTGACGGTATCAGCAGAATGTACAAAAACGACCTCTCGGACTTCATCTGCCTTATCGTCTTTTTTATCGTCATCATTTTCTTCTTCACGGGTGGTGACGGCTTGAATGGGAACGCTCACTACATCATTGACTTCGTTGGTATAAATTTCTACAGAAGCAGACATCCCTGGTCGAAATGGATATGGTTTTTGGGGTGACACCAAGTCTTTATATGAACTCGGATCAACCGATATTTTGACTACAAAATTAGTTACCTGATCGGACGTCAAACTAGCAGAAGCTGCGGTATTGGCTGAATTGGCAATTTCCGTTACTTTTCCTTTAAATTTTCGATCTAAATAAGCATCTACTTCAATGTCTACTTCGTCGCCAACATTCACACGAAGTACATCATTTTCACTCACATCTACCTGTACTTCCATGGCATTCATATTGGCAATACGCATCATTTCTGTACCCGTCATTTGAATCGTTCCGACGACCCGTTCGCCTTGTTCGACACTCAACATCGATACAATTCCATCTGTTGGTGCATAAATAGTGGTGCGTCTTAAACTGGTTTGTAATTCTCTCAAAGAGGCTTCTGCACTTTTAACAGTATATTCGGAGGCTTTGACACTTTCTTGTGATGATTTTAAATTAGCTTGTGCCGAAGCATACGCTGCATCCGCAGAACGCAAATTAGCTTCATTAGCATCCATATTGACTTTAGCTTGATCGAACTCTACTTCCGAAATCACGCCTTCATCGTATAGCTTTTTATTTCGTTCGAAGATGGTTCTAAAGTTCGCTAATTGTGCAGCCGTTTGTTCTCGCTGTGCCTCCGCTTGTTTCAGTTGCGCTCGATTACGCTCCACTCCTGCCCTTGAATTGGCTAAATTTGCCTTTGCATTATTGACACTCGCCATCCCTCGCTCCACTGCCGACTGAAAAGCATCAGGATCTATTTTTGCTAAAACTTGATTGGTTTGCACCGAGTCCCCTTCTTCTACTAGTAATTCCACAATTTCCCCCGACACATCTGAACTGATCTTCACCTCTGCCTCTGGAAATACTTTTCCACTTGCTGCTACCGTCTCTTTGATTGTTCTTTTTTCAACTGTTTCAAATTCGACTTCTTCTCCTTTCGGTTTGCGTTGCCCTTTCATAATTGCTACGGCAATCAGTATAATTAAAGCAGCTACTAATCCCCAAATCAGCCAGTTCGTTTTTTTCTTTTTTGCCATTTTATTTTGATTTTTTTCGTGTTGAAGTGTTCGTGTTTTTAATGAGTAACATATTAACATTCTAATGAGTAACATTAAGCGTTATATTATTTAAATAAATAGTCAAAAACGCTTTCGTTAACTTGTTACTCATTAAAATGTTATGCGTTTATATTTCAAATCGCTCTTTGCCAAACGTGAGCACATCCGCACTTGAACACATCTATAACGTTATTGGTTTTCCTTGATAAAAATCGACAATTTTTAGTTTAAATAAGTAATCGTATTTCGCAATGATATAATCGACTTCTGAATTATCTAAATTATTTTTGGCTGTGGTTAATTGGAACGTATTGACGGCTCCCAAATTCAGACGCTTTTCTGCGTTTTCGTAGGCAATGCGTAGTGCATCACGTGTTCGCTGTGCAGCATCCAGTTGTTTTTTAGCTGCTTTAGCATTCGCTATGGAATTTTGAATATCTACTTTTAAATTTTGTTTGTTTCGCTCTGCGGTGATCTGTGCATTTGTAATGCCCAACTCAGCTCGCTGCACATTTATTTTAGTTGTATGATTGTTGTAAATAGGAATTCTTAAACTCAATCCAACTGATTGACCTAAATTATCTTCCAATTGATTAAAATATGGACTATCATCGAATGTAATCGGATTTGTAGATACTAAGCGTCTTCCCTCCGTAGAAAATCGAGTATCCACACTCCCAAAGAGTGATAACTGTGGATAAAAATTTGCTGATGCTATATCTACGCCAGTTTCTGCACTACGTAATCGCATTTCATCTGCTCTTACAAAAGGTTGAGAATTGAGGGCTGTAGCATAAACCGTATTGAGTGCTAAAACATCCGTTTCCGTATTTTCGGGAATATTTATTTCTGGACGTTCAATTTTTAAGTCCGTATTTGGATCAAGTTGTAGTAACTGCTTTAAATTTAAAAAAGCGAGTTCGACATTATTCTGTTGGACGACAATGGCTTGATCGTTTTGAGCGATATTAGCCAAAATATCGTATTTATCGTTTTCAGGAATAGAACCTGCTTGAATCAATCGGTTCGTTTGTTCTAGTTGAGCTTCTGATAGTGCTAGTTGTCGTTTTGCATTCGTTAATCGTTCTTCTGAAAATAAAACATTGAGGTAAGCATTAGCTACATTTAGGGCGATATCATTTTGCATTTGTTGCATATCGGAACGAGCAGCCTGTGTATCAAATTCTGATTGTTTGATAGTATTATTGATGCGTCCACCATTGAATACAACCACATTGGAATTCAATGACCAAGTATTACTTCCCACATTCAAATCAACGAAACTATTGGT
The DNA here is from genome assembly GCA_020628085.1 of Saprospiraceae bacterium. Taxonomy (GTDB): domain Bacteria; phylum Bacteroidota; class Bacteroidia; order Chitinophagales; family Saprospiraceae; genus JAHDES01. The sequence continues at coordinate 730 of JAHDFQ010000164.1, read as the reverse complement.
GACAGGATCAATCGTTCGACCAAATTGATAACCATAGTTCGACGAAGCATTCAAATTTGGTAAACGGGCATACTTACTCGCATCTTCTCCCAATTCTGCCTGTGCTACACTGACTTGTGATTGCTTGATATTCAAGCTATTTTGCATAGCATAGCTCACACATTTTTCGAGCGACCAAATATCTTGCGCCTGAGTAGTTAACATTGACAAGAAAAAAAGAAAGAGTGATAGTATAGATTGTTTGTACCTCATTTTGAAGATTTTTGAACCATAATTCTATGCTACAATAGTACAAAAGGTCTGTTAAAATGGGTGATTAATTATATCAAATTCTCTTTATTATGGATAAATGGAAATAATTTATTCTTTACAGTGATAAACTATACAAGTAATTATCAAAACCATCTTACCTAAACTATGTCACATTATTTCACCTAATTCTTAAGAACAAAATAGTAAAAATGAAAATAAATACATATATTAAGTCAAAGTACTGATCAAAAATTAACTTCCTTTTATTTCATTTTGATCTTGACATCAAGGCATGTAGTACTAGCAAAGTGGTTTTCAAGAAACCATTGTCTAAATCATCAAATTTTCTTTTAACTCTAACCTATATACTCAATGAAATTATGTTACATCCTTCTCATTGGTCTTTTCTCGACACATTTAGTCTATGGTCAAAATTACATTCAATTTGATGACCTCACCTTCAATAATATAAATCCTA
>JAHDFQ010000163.1:4354-11289 GCA_020628085.1 Saprospiraceae bacterium | reverse complement strand
AATCAAACACAAGAAGCATTGTTCTTTACTTCTCGTCCAGAAATGAAAGTCATCTTCGGAATTGAGTACAAAGTTGGAAAATTAGTAGCTTCTTTGAATAACACATATTTTGGTAAGACAACGTTCTATCAGCAAGGTTTGGATGAAGGTTTATTTACGGAATTCATCCCTAAAATTGTTACTGATTTAGGTGTAAGTTATATGATAACAGATAAAGCTACTTTAGCTTTAAATGTCAACAACTTATTAAATGTACTACCAGAATGGGAATTTAAAGCGGAAGATGGTTCTGCCGCTGCGGGTATGTTAAACGATGAAGCATATTTAATGAATCAATCTAATTTGATTACCTTCAACCAGCGTTATTCTCAAATGACGTACGATGGTTACCACTTTAGTCAATTAGGAACATTATTGAATTTATCATTAAACATTCAGTTCTAATATTGAATATTTAAAATAATCATAGCATAGGCTTTAACCTGTGCATACAAAAGAGAAGCCTTCAAAACAACTGTTTTGAGGGCTTCTTCCTTTTGATTACAAAAAAAATTACATTTTTATAAAATTGGGTGATTCCCCTGATTTTTATGTGTCTATAAGCTTCATGACTTATTTTTATGTCCATTTTAGTTAATTTTTATAGTAGAAAACCCCTATTCATCTTTGTTAATCATAAGCTCCCGCCTACGAACAGAATTGGTTTCGCATATACTTTTCTATACATTTAATGTGTTATATCATAAACAAGACAGGCTATTCAATAACTAAAAACCACTTTAATATGAAAAATGCACTCTTAGTTATCATGACCATTATTGTCATAGGAAGCATCGTTTTTTTCACTTCTTGCAATCAAACAAAAGTGAGTGATTTGGAAAAGCAATTGGCTCTAAAAACAGAGCAAGTTGAACAATTAGAAAATCAATTGGAACACCTGCAAGGAACGAATAGTAGTCTCTTAGATCGACTTAGTGACTTATCCGTTTTGAGCAAACAGGGAGCAGACAATATTAGCAAATCACTAGAAAACATAGCACAGCAATATTCATTTATAGAAGATTTGACCGATAAAGTCCAAACCAAAGATTCCATCAATCAAATGTTGGTTTCTAATATCAAACGATCATTAAATGATTTCGATGATGAAGATATTCAAGTGGAAGTAAAGGGAAGTATTGTACATGTGTCTATTTCAGATAAGTTACTGTATGATTCTGGAGAAGATGAAGTATCCGACGAAGCTACTGATATTATGAACAAACTAGCATCTATTATCAATGACCATGAAGAACTAGATGTGATGATCGAAGGACATACCGATGATGTGCCGATGGAAGGTAGCTGCTTGAAAGATAACTGGGATTTGAGTGTCAAAAGAGCCACTTCTATTGTCCGTCTATTACAAGAAGATTATTACGTCAACCCAGAACGATTAACTGCAGCAGGACGAGGTCAATATGTTCCGAAGTTTGAAAATGATAGCGCCGAAGGACGTAGCTTAAATCGTAGAACAGAGATCATCATGACGCCTCAGCTCGATCAGTTTTTTGCCTTATTAGAATCACCTGTTTTACAAAATTAAAAAGTAGAGTAGTCTTTAGGCTGCTCATAAAGAAAGTAAGATTCGACTATTCGCAATAGTCAATTAAACCGATTACACCCTAATAGATGTGATTGCGAGGCAAGTCTTTGATTTGCCTCGCTTTTTTATTTATACAATTGCTTCAACGCTTTCACGAAAGCCTTATTTGCTTCTCTTGTACCAATCGTAACACGAACACAGCCAGGCGCGCCAAAATTAGCAACAGGTCGCACCATGACACCTTCATTTAGCATAAAATCTTCAAATTCATTGGCAGAAATATCAGGTTTTATTAAAATAAAATTACCCTGTGTTTTCCAATATGGAATGCCGATTTTATCTAATTTTTTATATAAATATTCACGTTCGGTTTGAATTAAATCTACAATTTGCTGTACAAATTCCGTATCTGAAAGTGCTGCAATTCCCGCTTCTAATGATAATTTATTAATCAAAAAGGGTTTACACAACTGACGAATGTATCCTGCGATTGCTGGTGTCGAATAACAATATCCAATTCGTAAGGCCGCTAATCCGTATGTTTTTGAAAAACTATTCACGCCAATCATCTGATGACCTGCATTGACGAAAGGCATCGCCGTTGTATAGTCTTTTGCATTGGCAAAGTGATAATACACCTCATCCAAAACCACCACCACATGTTTAGGTAGTTTTTTAAGTAGTTTTTTAATTTCTTTTTTAGTAATATATGTACCCGTCGGATTATTCGGACTGGTCAAAAACAACAATCGAGTTCGCTTATTGACCGCTTTTAAAATTCCTTTTATATCTAAGGAATAATCAGGTTCTTTTAGCGGAACATCTACGATTTTAGAACCCAACCAACTTGCAAACATGGTGTAAGGTTTAAAACAAGGATTAGAAACAATACACTCTGTTCCTTCTCCTGCAAAAGCTCGAACAATCAAATCAATACTTTCTGAGCCACTTGGTGTAGCCACAAATTGATCTTCGCTCAATTCTCCATTATAAAAAGTAGACAAAGCAGATCGAAATCGTTTGTCCGTTCGATCTGGATAAATATGCAAGTTTTCACTAAATTTCTTTACCGCCTGCTCAGCCTTCGGTGAAGCACCAATTGGGTTTTCATTAGAAGATAATTTATAAATCTTCTTTTTCCTAGATTTTATTTCATCCAATGTTTTGCCACCTACATAAGGTTCTGCAATTTCCAAATATTTCTTAAAAATAGGTATCATTTCGTCCATGATCCCAATTTAGTTGTTATCCTAAATATTGCCAAACAAATTAACTTTTTTATTTTTCATACCTAAATCTACTTTCATTATTTATAGCGTATCTAAATGTAGAAAAAATGTTGTGAACAAGACCTTTGATGTCTCAGAAAAATGCCATATTGCAGTTCACATTAAAAATCAGTACAATACAAGCCAAAACTGCCATATTACTATTTACTCGAACGCCATTTGATGAAGTTCGATACAAATCTTTCTTTAAAGGTAGAAAAGATAAAAATCTACTATTAGTCAATCGACTTATAGCTCATGTACAAAAAGAGGTACGAAAAACAAATTTACCCCTTTTTATTTCTTACAGTTCAAACCAAGTAGGTCATACCTTCGGAGAACGCCTTAGTACAAGTATCGAACAAGTATTTAGTCAAGGTTTTGAGAAAGTAGTTATAATTGGAAATGATTGTCCTTCTTTAGACGCTACGATTCTACTTCAAGCTGCTTCTAAAGTTGAAACAGATCAAATTGTATTGGGACCTAATCACGATGGAGGGGTTTATTTGGTCGCCATAAACAAGCATCAATTTGACAAAAAAGATTTTAGCGCATTAGATTGGGAGACTCCCCATCTTTATGATTCTTTCAGAAAATATATTGAAGAAAGAAAAATTCAGCAGTACGATCTTATCGCCTTACATGATGCCAATCAACTCCAAGATTTAGAAAATGTTGTTTACGATTTACCTTATCAACATGTCTTTACAGGCTTTTTACTGTATATATTAAGTACTCAAAAAACAAAAATCTTTACTTTTATTGATATTCTTGTTTTGAAAATTGAGGCTATCTTAGTTCCTCAAAGAGGCCCACCAACTTCTTCCTTTCTTCTTACCATTAATTAATTTTAAAAAATATTAAAATAAAAGTATGTCAAATAGAATCATACTCACAGCATTGCTGTGTTTAGGTTTTTTTGCGTCTATGGCGCAAAGAACAATAACGGGAGTCGTCCTAGATAGCGAAACGAAAGAAAGTATTATTGGTGCAAATGTCTTGGAAGTTGATACGAAAAATGGAACAATCACTGGAGTGGATGGAACGTTTTCGTTGAATGTATCCGATAATGCTCAACAAATTGAAATATCCTATTTCGGAAATACAAAAAAAATCATTCTATCAAATGAATCAAGTTATACAATCGAACTACAAACAGGTGAAGAATTAGACGAAGTTGTAGTGACAGCATTGGGTTTAGAGCGATCCTCTAAAAAACTAGGGTATGCTGTTCAGCAATTAGACAACAAAGATATTGCAGATATTAAATCCGCAAATATGGTGCAGGGGCTAGCAGGAAAAATCCCTGGTGTAGTTGTCAGTCAAGGAGCGACAGGCGTTGGCTCAACATCTAAAATTACAATTCGAGGCGAAGCTTCATTCACGAATAACAACCCTCTTTTTGTGATAGATGGAACACCCATTAGTAATAATAGTATTCTAAACTTCACCAATGAAGCCGCCGCTGGCTTCCAAGAAGTTGATTTTGGAAATGGAGCAATGGATGTAAATCAAGACGACATCGAGTCTATTTCTGTGTTAAAAGGACCAAGTGCAGCAGCTCTATATGGTACTCGTGCCTCCAATGGTGTCATTTTAATCACAACCAAAACAGGTCAACAAAATAAAGGAATTGGAGTGGAGTTTAATAGTAGTTTTTCTGTTGAAACCCCATTTCAGTTACCTGAATTTCAGAATCAATATGGTCAGGGAAATTCAGGAGAGTTTGAATTTGTCGATGGATTAGGTGGTGGTATAAATGATAATATTACATATAGTTGGGGGCCGCAGTTGGATGCTGGTTTGAATATTCCACAGTTTGATAGTCCAGTCATTTTGCCAGATGGTCGAGTAGTTCGAGGTGGCGATGTTGCCGTGCATGGTGGTGCGCCTATCACACCAAGTCCGTTTGTATCACATCCAGATAACCTTCGTGATTTTTACGAAACAGGAACTACCATTACCAATAATTTAGCATTTGGAAGTGCATTTGAAAGAGGTTCGTTTCGTGTTTCCTTGACAGATTTTAGAAATGAATCCATCATTCCAGGAACGAACTTGGATCGTCAGACAGTGAATACTCGTTTACAATTTAAACCCATTGAGGGACTTGAAATCAATTCTTCTTTGCAATACATCAATAGTTCAAGTGACAATCGCCCATCAGGAGGATACGGGTCTGAAAATATTAATTATTCTTTGGTAGCTTGGGGCCCTCGTTCTTTAGATACTGAAGTTTTGAAAGATTATTGGCAGCCTGGATTAGAAGGTATTGAGCAGTACTCATTCAATTATACTTTTTTTGATAATCCTTATTTTATCTTAAAAGAAAATAGAAATGCCTTTGACCGAGATCGAGTTTTTGGACATGTTTCTGCTAAATATACCTTTAATGAAAATTGGAATATTTTAGTCAACACAGGTTTAGATTTACTAGATGAAAATCGAACATTCCGACGTGCCTTTAGTACCAATCGTTTTGCAAATGGAGCGTATGCGGAACATAGTGTTGGGTATCGGGAGCAAAACTCCGCATTGATGTTAAATTATAATCAGCGTATTTCTGATTTTAATGTTGATGTAACCTTGGGAGCGAATCGTTTAGACCAAACTGCTAGTTCTCGTCAGCTACAAACGGTAGCATTGGCGCAAGCAGATATCTTTTCTTTAGCTAATGCAGCAGCTCCAATCGAGGCATTTTCTTTTGATTCACAAAAAAGAATCAATAGTTTGTTTGGAGTTGTAAAATTAGATTATGACGACTGGATATTTTTAGAAGTAACAGGGAGAAATGATTGGTCAAGTGCCTTAGCTACACCACAATCTGCTGATAATACAGGTTTCTTTTATCCATCATTTTCATCCAGTTTTGTCCTATCTGAAAAAATAGAACTACCAACCAATATTTCTTTTGCAAAAGTACGAGCAAGTTGGGCGCAAGTCGGAAACGATACCAATCCTTATCAAACGAGTAGTGCATTTGAGGCACAAACGCCTTTTGCTACTCAACCAACGTTTAGTGGACAAAGTACCATTGCCAACAACAGTTTATTACCAGAAAAAACAAGTGCGGTAGAATTAGGGGCTGATGTTCGGTTCTTCGATGATCGTATTCGATTTGACGTGACATATTATAATGCTTTAACCGAAAACCAAATCATTGCTTTGCCTGTGACCATTTCAACGGGTTATGACCAAAGAGTTATCAATGGCGGTGAAGTGCGCTCCGAAGGTGTAGAAATATTATTGGGTGCCACACCTGTTTATACACCTAAATTCCGTTGGAATACACTTTTCAACTTTAGTCAAAATAGAACAACCGTTGAAAGTTTGCCTGATGAAATTGAAGGTCGCTTAACCTTGGCGTATTCCAGAGTATATGATAATGTCAATCAGACGGTTTGGCTGCAAGTAGAGGAAGGTGGCCGAGTAGGAGATTTATACGGAACGGGATATTTAAAAGACGATGCAGGCAATTTTATTATTGATGATAATGGACGGTATATTGTAGATAATACATTGATTAAATTAGGGAATAATGCCCCAGATTTTACAGTAGGATGGAACAACCAATTTCAGTTTGGAAAATGGGATTTTAACTTTTTAATAGATTGGCGACAAGGGGGTGTTTTAGTTTCTCGGACACAAGCTTTGGCAGGAGTAGCAGGTCAGCTAATTGAAACGGTGGATCGACCAGAGGAAGGCATCATCGCCGAAGGTGTAGTCAATATCGGTACAGCCGAAGCACCTAATTATGTACCCAATACGACTGCTGTTGGTGCTGAAAGTTATTACCGTCAATTTTATGATCGTAACCATGAAGAGAACAATACTTATAACGCTTCCTACGTCAAATTACGAGAATTTGCGCTCGGCTATACCCTAAATAATACGGATTTTTTCAGTAATGGACGCAGCCTACGCATTTCCCTTTTTGGTAGAAACCTATTTGCCTTTAGTGAAATACCACACATTGACCCCGAACAACTAGCTGTTCAAGGCAATACTTTCGTCAGCGGAGTAGAAGACATGTCCTACGCTACTTCTCGAAGTTTGGGTATTAAGCTTTCTGTTCAATTTTA
>JAHDFQ010000163.1:2829-4254 GCA_020628085.1 Saprospiraceae bacterium | reverse complement strand
ATAGTCAGTTGTACAAAAGACTTTGAAGACATCAACACCAACCCCAATGCACCAGTACAAGTCTCACCAGACTTGTTATTACGCCAAGTCATTTATGATTTTGGTGATGAAATGGCTTATGAAGGATTTGTAGCTGGCAACCTATTGGGACAATACTTTACGGCTATTGACTTCAATTTATTTGATCGTCATAGTTTGACTGAACCACAATTTGGTGGCAATCCGTGGCCAACCATTTATACCAATTTACGAGACAACCAATTGATGTTACAAACGGCTCAAGAAAACCCCGCTTTTGATGTGTATCAAGGGCCAGGATTGATTCTAAAAGCTTATATGACTTCAGTTTTAACGGATATTTATGGTGATGTTCCGTATTCAGAAGCTTTGCAAGGCAACAACGGAATTGTAACACCAAGATATGATACGCAAGAGTCTATTTATTTAGATACTGATGGTATTATAGATAATCTAGACAAAGGTATCGGACTATTAAATTCGTATGAAGGAACTACAGCCTTGAACGGTGATATTCTATTTAATGGAGATTTAGAAGCGTGGATTCGTTTTGCTAATTCCTTGAAGATAAAAGCCTTGATGCGTATTTCAGATCAAGTGGATATAAACACTGATATACAAAATATTGTCAATGCTGGAAACTTCATTCAAACCAACGATCAAAATGCCACATTCGATTTTGCTGCTAGTCAGCCCAACAATTTCCGAATGGCAAACTTACGTGCAGGAGACTTCAACCTGTTCATTATGTCGGAAACGATGGAAGAAATATTGAATGATTTGAACGACCCACGTATCGAAACCTTTTTCCGTCCAACATCCAATGATGCAACACAATATGTAGGTTTACTAAACGGCCCTGATGCTTCCCAAACATCTATATCAGTGGCAGATTATTCACTTTCTGGAACTATTTTTAGAGAAGCACCAGCGGATTTAGATGCTAATTTTATAACCGCTTGGGAAACTGCTTTTTTGTTAGCAGAAGCTGCTGAAAGAGGTTTCATCAATGCTGATCCTAAAGCATATTATGATGCTGGTATTGAAATGGCGTTTGAGTATTGGAATACGGAGATGCCGACCGATTATTTATCCAACGAACGAGTCGATTTTGCAGAAAATGGGAATGACCCAATAGAGCAAATCATTACCCAAAAATGGATTGCCAATATTATCAATGGTTATGAAGGTTGGATTGATTATCGTAGAACGGGGTTTCCTGAATTAAAAATAATTTCAGCAAGCCTAAACAATGATATGATTCCTGTTCGGATGCCATATCCTGCGGATGAAGCGACTCTGAATAATGTGAATTTCCAAACTGCCACTTCTCAAAACGATAATAGTGTGAACGCACCAGTTTGGTGGGATGTAGATTAAAAATATAAAAATGGTTGTCCGAGTTTA
>JAHDFQ010000163.1:0-2729 GCA_020628085.1 Saprospiraceae bacterium | reverse complement strand
TTAGTGTCGGACAACCATAATTTATCGTAATATATTATGGATATTACAACTTGGCAATGGCTTCTTTTACTTGGATTTAGTACACTATTTATAGTGTTAGCTCCATATGCCAAAACCGTAGCTACTTTTTTTCAGGCTCAAAATGATACGGGAAAACAACCCAATATGGTCATTTTGACGAGTAGTTTGGTGATCTCTTGGATTTTTGCCAAAAGCATTACCAATGCAGCCAATCTGAGTTTGGATTTTGGTATTTTAGGAGGTATTTCCTACGGAGTTTATTACTTTTCATTTATTGTAGCAGGTGTAATTATCTATCAGTTACGGGTAGAGGGTGGTTTCAAAAGCCTGCATCATTTCTTACAAAGTAAATATGGACAAGGTGCAGTTTATGTATTTTCGATACTGGTTGGATTTCGTCTATTCAATGAAGTTTGGTCGAATACAATGGTTATTGGAAGTTATTTTGGAGAATCAGGTTCAGCTAATTACTATTGGTCGATTATCGTGTTTACAGGTCTTACTTTAATTTATACCCTCAAAGGAGGAATGAGTAGTTCAATCCTAACAGACGCTATACAAATGATCTTTTTTGGAGTTTTGCTTTTTATCATTTTGGGAATTATCTTACCCAAAAGCGAGTTTCCAATATCCGACTATTTAGCATCAAGCGAATGGACAATGGCGACTGGCCTAAACTTCTTTTTTGTAGCATTGATACAAATATTTAGTTACCCTTTTCACGATGCAGTCCTCACTGATCGAGGTTTTTTAAGTCAACCCAAAACTACCTTAAAAGCGTTTATAGCAGCAGGATTTATTGGTTTTATTTGTATTGTACTATTTAGTTTTATAGGAGTACATGCTAAACTGATAGGAGTGGAAGGTCAGGCCGCAGTTGAAGTGAGTAAATTATTGGGCGTAGGACTGATGTTAATGATGAATTTTATCATGATTACTTCCGCTGCTTCTACGCTCGACTCTGCTTTTATTTCAGGATCAAAATTATTAGTCAAAGACATTCGATTGACTAACACCATATCTGTTTCTAATGGTCGATTGGCGATGACCGCTTTTGCTCTTTTAGGAACGATTCCTGTATTTTTAAATCCAACTATTTTATCTGCTACGACTATCAGCGGAACAATGGTACTGGGTCTTGCACCGATCTTTCTATTTTGGCGAAAAGCCACTACACCTATCGCTTTTTATTTATCTATGGGCGTAGGTTTAATTTTAGGAATATTACTAGCGACTGGAACATATCCCACAAGTTTTGTGTTTTTTGATGGAAAATATGGAGATTTGTTATCTTCTAATATCATTGGAACGGTCTTATGTTTTGGATTATTTATACTATTTTCACAAAATGCAAAAGTAAAAAGTTAAACCTCAATTGAATGATTCAAATTAGAAGATAAATAAGTCGCTCAATGGTGGCGGCTGAGGAAGAGATACTGTCTGACCGGAGGGAGTTTATCTATTCTAGCGTTTTTTGCTTCGTTTTTTTGGCAATGAAAAAAATGAAGAGCCCAGCCGGCTTGAGGCGAATGCTAAGCGGATCGAGAAAGTCTTTCGTTCGATAGATTATTATTAAAAATTAAATAAAATTTCTGAGAAGAATATAAAAAGTGAACCAGAGCAACACACAACATATTGGAAACTTAAAAGGAAAAATTCTTGTATTTGGAGGTATTTACAGCAACTTTCAAGCACTACAAGCTATTCAAAAAGTAGCTCAAAATCTAAATATATCTCCTCAAAATATCATTAATACAGGTGATGTGGTCGCTTACTGTGCACAACCCGAAGACTGTGTTCAAATGATAAAAAAATGGAACATCCATAGCATTGCAGGTAATGTAGAAATTCAAATTCGAGAAGGACAAGAAGATTGTGCTTGTGACTTTACAGCAGGTGGCACTTGCGACCTTTTATCCAAACAATGGTATCCGTTTGCACAATCTAAATTAAGTAAAGACAGCATTGATTGGATGCATTCGTTACCCGAATTTATTCAATTGGAATATGCTACAAAACAAGTAACTGTTTTACATGGCTCTTACTTTAATACGTCCGAATTTATTTTCAAATCTACGGACTGGAAGATCAAACAGCAAAATTTCGATGCAACACAGAGTGATGTCATCCTTGCAGGACATTGTGGACTACCTTTTACACAACAAGAAAATAATAAATATTGGCTCAATGCAGGTGTCATTGGTATGCCAGCTAACAACGCATCGACCGATGTTTGGTATATGATTTTAGATGATGCAAATGATATATTTTCCTACCAACATTTTTCATTAAAGTACGATTATGCAACAGCCAAAGCTAAGATGCTAGACCTAAATCTACCTCAACAATATGCCAAAACGCTACAAACAGGACTTTGGGATAACTGTGAAATCTTACCTGAAATAGAAACAGCACTACAAGGAAAAGCCATCCATTTTTAGACGAAACACTACAATCTTTCTTCCAAATTATAAGTTCTTTTTGTAAACTAAGTGTATAAAAAACAATAAGTTATACTTGTCTAAATATATAAAATGTAGACGTATTTTAGGTGTCGATCCTCGCTATTCATACAAAGTTCTCTTATCTTGCAACTTTTTAAAAGTATATTATTCTTAGAGCAATTCATTAAGGATCATGTAAAGAATAAATTGTAACGTTTTGGACAACTTGTTTTAAGGGAGAACAACCTGCCCGACGCAGGCGGG
>JAHDFQ010000162.1:2415-11304 GCA_020628085.1 Saprospiraceae bacterium | reverse complement strand
AGACACTTTTCTATCCAAAATATTTTACTAAGTAACGGACAAAAAATAAGTCCGACATCTTGAAATAGAAATTTTGAAGTCAGATGAGGCGAAAAACGTAGGGATAGCCTAGCTATCACTGCTTGTCCCGACCTTCGGGGAGGCTTTTCAACCCTGCCCGACGGTCAGGCGGGGAAATATGGCTTTAAAAGATCATAAGCAAGATGCGGTAGTTATTATTTGATCGTTACTATAATACCTTGACCAATCACTTACGCTGAATGCGCTGGAATATAAAGTTGATCTTGTTGGGTATATGGATAAGCTGCTTCCATGCTTCCATTGTCTTTGCCCAGTCCTCTTCTAAAAAAGCTGAAAAGCCAGTTATAGAAATTGATTTTTCAGTAGAAGGAGGTTTTTATGATGAAGAAATAGACCTAGAGCTATTTTCCAACGGCACGCGTATTTACTACACACTCGATGGTAGTTACCCTTCTTCTCGAAAAGGAATTCGATACCGAAATAGACCGATCAAAATAAAAAAAACAACACCTGTTCGTGCAGTTGCCTACAAAGGCAAATACAAAAGTGAGCGCACAGGGCATACCTATTTTATCAACGAACCTTCTTCTACATTACCCGTGGTTTCCATTCAAATCACACCTGATATTTTATTTGATGCAGAAAATGGATTGTATGTTGAAGGACTGGATGTAATTGATTCTATCTGGTCAAAACCAAAGGCAAATTTTTGGAGTAAGCGAGAAAAGAAAATCAATATTGAAATATTTGAATCTGATAATGAATGTGTCTTTCGTTCACCAGCGGGTTTTCGATTATTTGGTGGTATGTCTCGTTTGTTTCCACAAAAATCTATGACCATTGTGGCACGAGACGATTATGGGAAAAAGCGAATCAAACATCAATTATTTGGAAAAGAAGGAGAGAAGAAATTTAAATTTTTAGTACTGCGTAATTCTGGAAGCGATTTTGGAAAAGCTCATTTTCGAGATGCTTTTATGACCAGTTTGCTAGAAGGATGGGATATTGAAAAACAAGCCTATCGTGCGTCTCATGTGTATTTGAATGGAGAATACTGGGGTATTTATAATATTCGAGAAAAAGTCAATCGTTATTTTTTAGAAGATCACTGTGATATTGACAAAGACAGTGTAGATATTATGGAACACCGAAAGGTGCGCAAGCGAGGCAGCCGAAAGCATTACTTTAATATGTTGGATTACATTAAAGAAAATGACTTGAGTGATCCTTCTAATTATGCATATTTGAATTCGTTGATGGACATTCAAAACTTCATGGACTACCAAATAGCACAAATTTATTTTGATAACAGAGATGCAGGTGGAAACATTAAATATTGGCGTCCTCGAAAAGAAGGTGGTCGTTGGCGATGGGTTATTTATGATACAGATTGGGGCTTTGGTTTGCATAACGAAGAAGCTTATAAAGACAACAGTATTGCTTTTCATACCGAACCCGATGGACCGTTTTGGCCGAATCCACCTTGGAGTACCTTTATTTTACGGAATTTGATGAAAAACCAAATATTTAAAGATCAATTTGTGCTTCGGTTCTCTGATTTTTTGAATACGTCTTTTGAATCAACAAGAGTGTTAGATCGAATCAATACATTCTATCAACAGCTAGAACCTGAAATTGGACGGCAGCATGAACGATGGAATTTAAGTAAGAAAAATTGGCTAGAAGAGCTAGAAGTCATGCGGACTTTTGCCGCTAAACGACCTGAGTATATGCGTATGCATTTGAAGGAAATGTTTAATACAGGACAATCCGTAGAAGTTCAATTGAAAACTACAAAAGGAGGTTCCATAGAAGTGAATCACAATATTCGAGTAGAGGAAATCGCTAATTTCGATGGAATTTATTTTCGTAATTTACCTATACACATCAAAGCAGAACCACATTTGGGGTATCGTTTCTCTCATTGGGAAGGAATTGATATACAAGATGAATCATTCACTCTAGCTTTAGAGGAAGATTGGTATCAATTAAAAGCCGTTTTTGAGCCTTATATACATCCGCTTGCAGGAAAAGTAATCATCAATGAGGTTAACGCTAATTATAAAAGAGCAGGTGATTGGGTTGAAATTTTTAATAATTCAGAAGAAGCGGTTCAAATGAAAAATTGGATGCTAGTAGATGACGCTCAAAATGAATTTCAATTTCCAGAAATAGAATTACAACCCAATAATTATCTAATTGTATGTGAAAATAAACGTAAATTTCAACGGGTTTTTCCAAGTCAATATAAGATTGTTGGAGATATGAACTTCGGCTTAAACAAACGAAAAGAAGTCATTCGCCTATTTAGCAACTCAGGCGAGGCTATTGATAGTATTGGATATGATGTGATACCTGTTGATTCGGCCTTTACATTCAATTTATTATTACCAGAATTGGATAATGGAAATATGGAAAATTGGTCGGTGGTCAGTGGTTATGGAACACCCAATGCTGCAAATCCCTATTATTTAGAAAGTCGGATTCGTATTAAACAAGAACGCTGGGTACGATTAGGGAGTTTTGTAGGAGTTTTATTGGTTTTGATGTTGTTGATTATTATAAAAAAAGGAGGGCGATAAAAGTAGTAGATCAGAAAAACCCGCCTGCCGTCGGGCAGGTTAATATAATAACCGCCTTCAAAACCTCCAAAAAAGTCATAAAAACCTCCTGATCGTCAGTATTTTACGATTTTTTTGAAGGTTGGCGTTATTATATAAGTAATTTTGTCCGACCGCTAAGCTTTAAGTTTTTAATGAATGAATCAGTAAAATCAGCTACAAGACATTTTGGAAAATGCCTTGTAACCTATTCTGCCTAATCTTCCAACCAACTTTTATAATAATCCTGATCTTCGATTGCCACAGCGTGTTCCGTCATCAACAATGGCCTAAACGTATCGACCATAACGGCTAATTCATGAGTTTCTTTTGCACCAATACTTTTCTCGGCTGTTCCAGGGTGTGGCCCGTGCGGAATACCACCTGGATGCAAGGTAATTTGTCCACGTTCGACGTGTTTACGACTCATAAAATCACCATCAACATAATATAAAACCTCGTCGCTGTCAATATTACTGTGATTGTAAGGCGCAGGAATAGCATCTGGATGATAATCGTATAAACGTGGTACAAAAGAGCAAATCACAAAGTTTTTACCATCAAATGTTTGGTGTACTGGTGGCGGTTGATGTACCCGTCCTGTAATCGGTTCAAAATTGTGAATCGAAAAAGCATACGGATAGACATATCCATCCCAGCCAATCACATCAAAAGGATGATTGAGGTAATAGTATGGATAAATTTGGTCTTGTTTTTTGATATAAAATAAGAACTTACCCTTTTCGTCGTGGGTTTCCAAGTTTTCTGGTTTCCGAATATCTCGTTCACAAAAAGGTGCATGTTCGAGCAATTGTCCAAAGCTATTTCGATAGCGTTTTGGCGTGGTGATTGGTCCAGTTGATTCTACAATCAGCAAACGATTATCAGAAGAATTGAACTCCAACTGATAGGTTGTTCCTCGTGGAATAACCACATAATCGCCGTATTCAAAAGGTAGGTTTCCATACATGGATTTTAATGTCCCTGAACCCTCGTGTATAAAAATAACTTCATCAGCATCAGCATTTTTAAAGTAATACTCCGTCATGCTTTTGCGGGGTGCAGCCAAAATAATTTTACAATCATTATTCACCAAAACAGCTTTTCGGCTTTTGATATAATCATCTTCTGGTGCAATATTAAAACCCGTTAAACTCCGATGTTTCAACTGCTTGTCATGAACTAATTTTGGCGCAACCGAATACGGATCACCTACTTGAACAATTTGAGTCGGTGGATTGCAATGATACAGGAGTGAAGACGTATTAAATCCTTCGGTCGAGAAGAGTTCTTCTTTATATAACTCCCCGTTAGGTTGACGGAATTGGGTGTGCCGCTTTGGAGGTATTTTACCTAATGAATGGTAGTGCATTACTTAAGGTTTTTGAAGATAATATTAAGATAATTGGTAAGTTGGCTTTTGTCTTCTTCTGCTAATCCATCCCAAGCTTTCGCCCGAAACTGTACGGCAATAGGTAGTACTTCTTCGATCTTAGCTCGTCCAGTTGCTGTCAAATGGATATTAAATCGGCGACGATCTTTGGTATTTGAAATCCGTTCCAACAAATTTTTATTGACCAATAAATCAATAATTCGAGTGACCGTAGGTGCATCTTTAAAGGTTTCTTTGGCAATTTCAAGCTGACTAATACCGTCCTCTTTATCCAAGACCTGTAGTATAATCCACTGATCTACGGTGATACCCGTCTTAGCATCTTTCAACATCCGCTGAAAAAATTGTTTCATGCGTTTCGAGGTGCGCTCAATAACGAAACCTAAAATTTGCAGTCGATTATCTGTTGTACTATCAATTATCATTCTTAACTTTTGTTATACTAATTATTCGCAAGTTAACCGATTCAAATCAAAAAGTAAACTATTTTTTGAGAATATTAAATGAGTTGGAAATACTATCCTGTTTTTAACCAACCTGTCACACTCAATCGAGGCTGATGACTCAACAGAACTTCATGTTCCAATTCATCGCTTTTAAAGAAAACACACTTACGATTGGTTGGATTAATGATCTGTTGTTGATTGTCTTTATACACACATAATTGACCGCCGTCCCCTGCTTGCCAGTTTTCATTCAAATACATAATCATGGAAAAAGCACGATCTTTATTGTCTTTAAATTGGTCGATATGACGTTTGTAGAATGTGCCTTTGTCGTAAAGTGCATAATGAAATTCATAGTCTACGATGCCCGTATAACACGTCCGATTGAGGTAAGCAATAAAGGCATCCATGTAGTCAAAAAAACAATTTTCATGTACGTTATTATGCGCTCTGTCTAACCAATAAATTTGATCTGTTCGGATTTGATCGTTGGTTGTTCGATTGGCAGAGCTACCAATACCTGCTTTTTTGAACTGCTGTTCTGAAAATAGAGATAGGAGATTTTTACGTAAATCCGTAGCGAGTTCCTCACTTAAAAAAGTATCTGACACACCTACTTTATCTTCTAAAAACCGACTGATTAAATTTTCAAATATTGCTTCCAAGGTTTATAATTTGTATTTAATAATATATTGCCAGAGAGTCACGGAGATACAGAGAAATCTCGAAAACCTATTCTTTTTCCAAAATCTCTTTCAACTTCAAATAATCATTTTCTTGTTCTTTTCGCATTTGTCCTTTCATCAACAACGCAAAAAGACCAGCAATCCAAGGTGTGATTTTGGTATTGGTATGAACAATTATTTTGGTGTGTTCACCTTGATCTAGGAATTTCGTTTCGACACGGCTATTCATGCCTTCGCCCGTCAGTTCTACCACAAATCGTTTATTTGTTTCGGCAACTTGAACGACTTCCTGTACTTCCAAATCGCCTTTGGTATCCTTATAAATCAGCGTTCCTTTGTAGCCTTCTTTATTCCGTCCACCTCGACTGATGGGTTTGTATTGTACCAAATTATTGACCCAAGACGTCAGGTTTTGATGCCGAACAAAGTAACTGTACACTTTTTCCACGGGTTGTTTCACCAAAACTGAAATCGAAAATTGCATAAAGCGTTATTAATCTAGATGTTGACTTTTTTTAACGTTCTAACGAGGAATGTGTTAACGAGTAACTATTAGCTGTTGATTTAAACTCAAAATGGTTACTCGTTAATATGTTAAAATGTTCCTCGTTAAAAAACTAAAATTTCTCCTTCAAAAACTGCCCAGTATAAGAATCGTCTACTTTCATTAAATCCTCTGGCGTTCCTTGAAAAACTAAATTTCCACCATTTTTACCGCCTTCTGGTCCTAGGTCAATCACCCAATCAGCAGACTTAATCACTTCCATATTGTGTTCAACGACTACAACCGTGTGGCCTTTTTCAACCAAGGCATTTAAAGCATCTAGCAATTTACGAATATCATGAAAATGAAGTCCCGTTGTAGGTTCATCAAAAATAAATAGAATCTTTTCGGTACTGCGTTCTTTATTTAAAAACGACGCTAATTTGACCCGTTGCCCTTCTCCGCCCGACAAGGTACTCAACGATTGACCGAGTTTGACATAACCTAAGCCTACATCATTGAGCGGTTTGATTTTTTTGACAATATCTTTAGCTTCTTCAAAAAACTCTAAGGCTTCTTCGATGGATAAATTCAAAATTTCATAAATATTTTTTCCCTTATATTGAACATCTAACACCTCCTGACGAAAACGTCTTCCCTTACATTCTTCACATTCCAAACGTACATCTGCTAAGAACTGCATTTCGATGATTTGTTCACCTTCACCACTACAGGCTTCGCAACGTCCACCTTCTACATTAAAGGAAAAATGTTTGGGTTTGAAACCACGAATTTTAGACAATTGCTGGCTACACATCAAAGCTCGAATCGTATCATACGCTTTGACATACGTCGCAGGATTAGAACGAGAAGATCGTCCAATAGCACTCTGACCGATCATTTCAACTGCTGTGATTTGCTTTAAATCTCCTTCTAGTGCTTCATGGATACCCAACGAATAGGAACTGATTTCTCCAAAATGCTTTTTGAGTGCTGGGTATAGAATTTGCTTGACTAATGTTGTTTTTCCAGAACCCGAAACACCCGTCACGACAGTTAGCGTATTAAGTGGAAAGCGAACATCAATATTTTTTAAATTGTGTTGTCGAGCTTTAGTAATATATAAACTATCTGATGTTTTGCGACGTGCTACGGGAATTGGAATTTCCATCTCACCTGTCATATATTTCGTCGTTAAACTCTCGGATGCTTTGGTATAAATATCTTTATATGAACCAGCAAACACGACTTCACCACCAAAAACACCTGCCTTTGGCCCAATATCAATCAGGTAATCAGCATTTTTAATCACGTCTTCTTCGTGTTCGACGACGATGACGGTATTACCTAAGTTTCGTAAAGATTTCAACACCGCAACTAAACGATTAGTATCTCTCGGATGCAAACCAACGCTAGGTTCATCTAAAATATACATACTGCTCGTTAAGTTGCTTCCGAGGGTTCGAGTAAGGTTAATCCGTTGTGTTTCACCACCACTTAATGTGGACGAAATACGGTTGAGGGTCAAGTAATTGAGTCCGACATTCATCATAAAATGCAGACGATTGGTGATTTCTAAAACCAGACGTTTTCCAACTTTGGTATCGTATTCATTCAATTTTAACTGATTGAAAAACTCTAATAATTCATCAATGGGTAGTTCTACCAATTCTGAAACAGCCCGTCCGCCAACTTTAACATAACCAGCTTCTTCTCGTAGTCGACCACCATCACAAGTATTACAAGTCGTGCGCCCACGATAGCGAGCGAGCATCACTCGATTTTGAATTTTATAAGTTTTTTCTTGTAATTCTTCAAAAAAAGCTTCTACGCCATCAAAGTATTTATTTCCTTTCCATAATAGCTTTTGCTGTGCCTTGGTCAAGTCCTGATAAGGTGTATGTACTGGAAAATCAAAATGGTGGGCTACCTTTAAAAACTGCTGTAAGTTTCGTCCATTTTTCTCACCTTTCCAGCAGGCAACAGCACCTTCATACACCGATTTAGACGGAATTGGAAATACTTTATTTTTATCAATACCCATGACTTTTCCATACCCTTCACAGGTTCGACAAGCTCCATAAGAATTGTTATAATTGAATAATTGTGGGGTTGGATCAAGGAACGTCATACCATCTAATTCAAAGCGATTATTGAATCGTTTTTCCTCTTTTTCCATCACATCAACGATACACTCTCCTTCACTTTCGTAGAAACAAGTCTGAACAGAATCGGCAATTCGTTTTTGATTTTCAATGTCGTCTGATTTTACTACAAACCGATCAATCAAAATCCGAATATCTTCTTTTTGGTAGGTTTCTATTGTTTTGTCTAAATCTAACACATTCGTTTCTACTAAATCTTCAATTCGATTCAATGTTTTTTTATACCAAACACGAGTAAAGCCTTTTTGTAAAAGTAAATTGAGTTCTTGTTGTAAGGTGCGTTCTAAGTAACGCTTTTGCAACGGAATAAACAATTGTATTTTCGTACCATCTTCAAAAGAAGCGATATAATCAGTGACATCAGAAACCTCGTGGCGTTTAACAGGTTTACCAGAAATAGGTGAAATTGTACGTCCAATGCGTGCATATAGTAAGCGTACATAATCGTAAACTTCCGTTAGTGAACCCACTGTAGAACGGGCATTTTGCGTACCTACTTTTTGCTCAATGGCAATGGCTGGGCAAATACCTTTGATGAAATCAACGTCGGGTTTTTTCATCCGCATCAAAAACTGTCGAGCATAAGACGACAAACTTTCTACATAACGGCGTTGTCCTTCGGCATACAGCGTATCCATCGTAATAGAAGATTTTCCAGAACCTGAAACCCCTGTTACGACGACCAATTGATTTTTAGGAATTGTTAAATCTACATTTTTTAAATTATTACCCTTCGCTCCCTTTATCAGAATATGATCTTTGAACCGTTCTGCTACGGGCTTTTCTGCAACCGCACTTGTTTTTTTATTCGGCATGTATGTTTATTGTTATTGGATATTGATAGGTATGCATCAATATTTCATATTTATATCTTAAGTAGCTTGACTTTATTATTTGGTAAACCCGCCTGACCAAGTCGGGCAGGTAATCGCCTTGAAAGTTCGCCAAAAAATGCTCATAATCTTCTTAAAATCAATTATTTGCGCTTTTTATGACGAACGGCGTTATTGTACAAGCAAATAAGTAAAGACACTTACTGTATATTTTTATTCTTAAAACACTATATCAAACATATAGTTTTTGGAGAACAAAAA
>JAHDFQ010000162.1:0-2315 GCA_020628085.1 Saprospiraceae bacterium | reverse complement strand
TATATTTTTATTCTTAAAACACTATATCAAACATATAGTTTTTGGAGAACAAAAACAGCGTGAAGTTATTGAATGTTTTGGAAAAACATATTGTTTTAAATGATCTTTAGTCGAGAAAAAGTAGGAATCCATCCATCACCTTTTTGTAATGGAGAAATTAGTTGTAATTTAGGAGAGTAATTTTGAAGTAAGATGTATCATAGCCTTTAGGCTGTATTACAAATAAAACCAACTACAATCAACGATATGAATGTTCTTCAATTAGAAAATGTTCGCAAGACCTACCAAAAACATGTAGCGGTCAACAATGTCAGCTTTAACGTTCCAGAGGGTAGTATTTTTGGATTATTAGGGCCAAACGGAGCAGGAAAAACGTCCTTGATTCGGATTATTACGACCATTACTCGTGCCGATTCGGGAACAATTCATCTGAATGGTGAAAAACTACACAGTCGTCACCCAGAAGTGATTGGGTATATGCCCGAAGAAAGAGGGTTATACAAAAAAATGAAGGTGGGCGAGCATCTCATTTATCTAGCTCGACTTAAAGGATTATCTAAAACGGATGCTAAAACTAAGATCAATCATTGGCTCGAAAAATTTGAAATCACCTCTTGGTGGGACAAAAAAGTGGAAGAGTTGTCGAAGGGAATGCAGCAAAAAATCCAATTTATTTCCACCATCGTCCACGAACCTAAACTCCTTATTTTGGATGAACCTTTTTCTGGACTTGACCCCATTAATAGTAATTTGATGAAAGATGAAATTGCAGCTTTGCGTGAAAACGGCGCAAGTATTATTTTTTCGACCCATCGAATGGAGCAAGTGGAGGAGATTTGTGAAAAAATCGTCCTGATAAATCAAGGTCAAAATGTATTGGAAGGCGATGTGAAAGATATTAAAAATCAGTTCAAAGAAAATATTTTTGAAATCACTTTTGATGGAACTATTCCTGATAGTTTAGGTGGAATAGCAACGATTATTCGAGAAAAACGAGATTCCATTACGTTGAAATTACAGCCCGATCGACACTCCAATGAAGTGCTTCAACTCTTTTTAGCAAACGGAAATTACATTCATAGTTTCAGAGAAGTACTACCTACATTAAACGAAATTTTCATCAAACAAGTCAACAATTAAGTCATGGATAAATTGTGGTTAATTATAAAACGAGAATATTTAACGCGTGTCAAAAAACGCTCTTTTATTTTAGGAACATTGCTGACACCTGTGGCATTTGCTTTGTTTTTTATAGTGGTGGGTTTTATTTTTTCCTATGATAGTGGTGAAAAACTAAAAATTGCTGTACTCGATAAAGGAAATTTCTTAGAAGGAAAAGACCTCAAAGGAACAGATGACGGATCGCTCTATTTTATCAAAACAACAACGGATTTAGAACCACTTAAAGTAGAAATTAAAGAAGGTCGATATAACGGTGCATTAGTATTACCCGAACTCAAAAACTTGAATACCAAGAATCATACGATTTACTATTATGCCGAAGATCAATTGAGTATTGAAGTGGCGAGTCGTATCGAAAACAAAGTACAAAGTGTCGTGCGAGATTATAAAATCCAAGAACTAAATTTTGATAAAAAAGAACTGGCAGGACTAGAAACGTCTGTCAAACTAGACCCCGAACCTTTGGACGATACCGAAGAAGATGCCTCGACAATGACGAGTGCTATTGGCGCAGGTATTGGTGGATTGATGGGTTTCATTATGTATATGACCGTATTTATTTACGGAATGATGGTGATGCGGAGTGTAATGGAGGAAAAAACGAGCCGAATTGTTGAAGTTATGATTTCATCCGTCAAGCCATTTCAACTCATGTTGGGTAAAATTATTGGTGTTGGAGCAGTTGGATTGACACAATTAGCTGTCTGGGTGATTCTCATTCCGATTGGTTATTTTGGGGTGTTTCTCTTATTTGGTTTTGATGCCGAACAGATGCAAGCTGCACAGATGAATGCCCCTGAAATTGATCCCGATGATATGCAAGCCATGGTTGCCATGGCAATGGGTGAACTCAGTCGTATGAATTGGTGGATGATGGTGCCACTATTTATTTTCTACTTTTTAGGCGGTTATTTTTTATACGCCTCACTTTTTGCAGCGGTCGGTTCTGCGATGGGAGACGATCTAGGCGAAGGACAAGCCCTGACGATTCCAATTACGATTCCTGTAATTTTGGCACTCTATATTATGATGGTTGCCGTTCGCACACCACATAGTAATCTGGCGATTTGGTCGTCTATTTTCCCTCTTTTTTCACCTATTGTCATGCCTGCCCGACTGGCATTTGATCCACC
>JAHDFQ010000161.1:1326-11486 GCA_020628085.1 Saprospiraceae bacterium | reverse complement strand
AAAAACTTAAAACTAATATTACAGCAAGTCTGCGACTTCGGTGTAGGCAAACATATTTAGTATTGATAACTTACCCTTTTTCCTTCATCGACCTACAAAAGATGCTGTCAGATATAGCAACTCACAACAATCGAAGGTACAAGCCAAGAAAATATATACTTCAGCCTGCTATCCATGAACAGGCTAAAGCCTATTATACTACTTTTCCTTAATGACCTTTCTAGATAGTACACCCTCTGCTGTTTGTAGACGCACAACATAAACACCTGTTGCCACATCTTCTAAAGACATGGTTTTTTGAACCAAACCAGATGCAGTAAATGCTTCTTCATATACTTTTATTCCTTTGATATCAAAAACAGCTAAGGTCATATCTGTTGATTCTAATACATTCATTTGAAGGGTTAGATTTTCTTTGAATGGATTAGGGCTGATATTCAAGTTTTCGATTGTTTTTAGTTGGTTGACAGACGATGGAACAACGGATAGTTCTTCTGAGAAATAATTACACCCTTGTTCATCAAATACTTCGACGTAATATGCACCAGAAGATTCTGCTTGAAAAGTAGACATCGTTGCCCCATCAATTGGGCTACCGTTTAAATACCACTGATACCCATCAAAATCTCCACTTACTGTTATTATATTGTCGTCTGCTTCTATCTCAACATCCACACCTGTTGGACAAGCCAACTTAATTTTATAAATACGTCCTTGTGTCAAACGAGCTACATACAGTTCACCATTAATATCCTCCCCAAATGTACTAATATCATAGCCTGGAAAACGTCCGATTTCAGCGGTTGTCCATCCACCATTTCCATCGGGTGCAGTTGCCCAAAACTGTCCTGAACAATAGTCTGCATATAAATATTGTCCCGTCATAGTTGGATAATCTTGTCCTCGATATACAAAACCACCTGTTACGGAACAGTGCGTCAGTCCTTGATGATTATAGTCTACAGCGGCTTCTACAAAATTATCGGCACTCGGACAACCACTTGTATTAAATGTATTATTGCCTTCGTAACATCGCCATCCATAGTTTTCACCTCCTGGACTATCGGCTGGTTGAAAGTTGATTTCTTCCCAAACATATTGTCCTACATCGCCCATCCATAAATCATGGGTTTCTTTATCAAATGAAAAACGCCAAGGGTTACGCACGCCTACTGCCCAAATTTCGTCTAATGTGAAGTCTTCTTCTGCAAACGGATTATCAGCAGGAATACTGTATGGATCACCATTATCAATATCAATACGGAGCATTTTACCTAACAATGTTTGTGGGTTTTGGGATCGGTTTTCAGGGTCTTCTGCCGCACCCCCATCTCCTAAGCCAATATATAGATAACCATCTACTCCAAACTTAATTCCACCTCCATTATGGTTTGGATAAGGTTGATTGATTTCCATAATAATTTTTTCACTATCAGGATCAGCTTTATTGGGATCATTTGGATCAACACTAAACCGAGCTAGAACACCATCACCACCATTATTGATATAATAGACAAAAAAGTAGCCGTTGTTGGCATAATCAGGATGGAAAGCAAGCCCTAACAATCCCTGTTCGCTTTGTCCAAAGGCATTAACTACACGGCTGTTGATATCTAAAAAATCTTGTGCTCGTAATGTTCCGTCCGCATTTAAAATACGAATACTTGCCGAGCGTTCTACAATAAATAGTCGATCATCGCCTGCATGTGTAATGTCTACGGGCGAGCTTAGACCCGAAGCGACCTGTTCTAATTCAATTTCAAATTGGGCTGAAAGGGATAGTGAGCAAGATAAAAGAAAAAAGGGAAGTAATTTTAATAGGTTTTTCATATTATATTAGTTGTGATTTGACCGTAAAGTTACTGAAAAAGAACAAGACATATTGCCAGTTAGTTGACATACGATTAAGCATAGTGATGGTCTTACTTTGAGTGGGATTACTACTTTGATCTATTTATCTGTAAACATCAATATTCATGAGTAAGGTTTTAGAACGTGCAAAATGTCCTGTTCCAAAAGCAATTTCCTTTCCTTGATCGTTGTAGATCGTTCCTTCTGCAATCCATAGATTTTTAGATGCAAATCGAATATCGGCTTTCGCCGTAATTATACCTTTATTGGCAGGGCGAATGATATTGATGTTAAAATTGGTCGTTAATAAAAAGTGATCTTCTACCAACGAATTTGCTGCAAAATAGGTCGAGTCATCTAGTAGTTTAAAATAAACTGCACCATGAATAGCCCCTAAAGCGTGAAAATATTTAGAATCAATTTGAATGGAAACTTCTGTATGTCCTTCTGAAATTGTGATTTGAGTAGTATCATAAAATTCAGTAAGCGGGGCAGCCATATACATTCGTTCTAGTTTTCGATAGTGTTCTATATTCATAATAGTACATTCAATGATATAATTTTTAGGACAATAGAAGAAGCCAGTAAAACTTTTGTAAATTTGGTTTATAAGTAGTTTGAGGGGATTAATCAGGCAGAAATTTTCTTAAAAGAAATCAAAATAATTCTTCAGCCGCCTTATACTGCGGCTTTCCAGCCTGCGGCAGGCAGGTTCAGTATTTTTTTGACTTCAAAATTTCTGTCCAATTAATTGACACCCCTTATTTATAACAAAAATACGCCATCAAATGTATAAATACTTTATCGTTTTTCTTTTATTTTCTACTGCTCAAATTGCTATTTGTCAATTGCCCAATACACAAGCATATGTGTTTGATATGCGGCAGATTAATGACAATACTTATAATTTTTCACGGGCTAAATATTTATCTAATTTTAACCCAACAGGTTATAACAATCAACCGTCCTTTATCGATGAACGAACATTGTTGATGACGGTTCAAATGAGCAATGCTTCCCAGACAGAGGTGTACAAATTGGATTTATATCAGAAAACTAAAGCTCAAATGACCAATACTCCAGATGGAGAATACTCCCCTACTGTAATGCCAAATGGTGCATCTTTTTCGTGTATTCGAGAAGAATTTGATGGTAAAAAAACACAACGATTGTGGCGTTTTCCATTGAACCGCTCTAATAATGGTGAGCGCATTTTAGCTGATATTACAGGTGTTGGTTATCATCATTGGCTATCGCCAGAATTGGTTGCTTTGTTTATTGTTGGCGAACCACACACGTTAGTCATTGCCAATACTCGCACTGGTCAACAACAAAAGGTAAGTTCAGATATTGGGCGATCTTTACAACAATTTCCAAATGGTCATCTAGTTTATCTACAAAAAATGAGTGCTAGCACATGGTACATCAAAGAAGTGAACCCTCAAAATTTAAAATCCGATATTGTGATTGAAGCATTGGAAGGAAGCGAGGACTTCATTGTTACTAACGACGGAACTATATTTTCTGGTCAGGGTAGTAAACTATATAAATATAACAAAACTATAGACGACAATTGGGTAGAAATTGGTAATTTCAAGGACTTTAATATTCAAAATATCACCCGCCTGGCGTATAATGGTAATCGTAAATTGGTGATTATAGATGCTAAATAATACCTAAGAATCTATTTTTTTTATTCGTTTCCGAAAGGCAGAAGGTGTTTCAGCGGTCATGCTTTTAAAAGCATTATTGAAAGACGACTTAGATCGAAAGCCCGCCATATTTCCAATAGCTTCAATTTTAATGTGGCTATATTCTTCTGATTGAAGGTATTTTTTTGCTTCTTCTACTCGATATGAATTAATGAATGATACGAAGTTTTGCTCAAAATCATTATTTAGTACATAGGATAGATATTTACTGTTGGTATTAATCAGTTTTGCGAGTTGACTGACGGTTAATTTTTGCTCTAAGAAAGGGCGTTTTTGATCCATACAGTTCAACAAATCCGCTTTTAATTTAGATCGTATGCTATCTGAAATCAGTTCTTCTTCAAGCACCACAGGCTGTGATAATGGCTGTTCGTTTTTAGGTGAAACCTTTGATTTTAAAATGGTGGCTTCCAACACAGAAGGTTGTTCTACTACAGCAACGGTTTCCGTTTCTTGTTCGTACATCATTTCTGCATTGAACCCTACTTGGCGATAGCCTTTATAACCAATTAAAAATAAATAGATTAACATTAATAATCCGATCCAAGGATTGAGAGAGGATAAAGAACTTATTTGTAAAAAATAAACGACTCCAATAAAAACAGCGTATCCAATAATAAAACTCCAAATCCAATTCAAGTTCAGCTCTTCCTCGTAAGAATAATTGGCAGCAATCTTTTTTTTGTTTGATGAATATCGTCTGAACGAAATATAAATATAGAAAATACTCAACAGAGGAAACAAGAAAAGAATAGCGATAAAATTAGAATATTCCATCACATCTTGAATAACAGTAAAGTAAAAAGAGTCGGAGTCGTCTGGTAATTTTTTTAATGCTATAAATGCAATGGTGTTAATGATGAATAGACCGATTGGAAAAAAATATAGCTTTACTAAATCCAATTTTTTATGTTTGTTCTTTATAGACAACTCATACACATAATAATAGACTGTGGAAGGAATAGCTAATAGCGCAACAAAAAAAAGCAGGGAACAAAAATCTTCTA
Organism: Saprospiraceae bacterium; assembly: GCA_020628085.1. Lineage (GTDB taxonomy): Bacteria > Bacteroidota > Bacteroidia > Chitinophagales > Saprospiraceae > JAHDES01. The sequence goes on along the minus strand of JAHDFQ010000161.1, from coordinate 6,916 downwards.
TGAATTTTGGAATGTAACTTAAATCTGCATTAATTACAATTGGACAAAACAAAATATATCCGAACAATAGAAAAAAGAAAGCTAGAATCCGCATAGCAGAATCTCTGAGTCTTGGAATTAACAAGATTCCACCACCCATCGTAAGCGCTACTAACATTGGAAAAATAAGGAAAACAATTCTACTCATACTATAAACCTACACATTAATCCTAAACAGATTCGCTGTTAATATATCCTAATTTTCTAATTAAGATATTGAAATGCATGATAAATATCTAAAAAAACTTGAGTATTGTCCTACAAAGAAGACAAAACACTATCAAAAATGTACTGATTCACAGAATTTTGATCCAAATTCATGCTTTCCAAACGTACTACTTTCTCTATAAACGCTTTCAAGTATAAAAATAAAGTACATTTGTGTACAAACAATTAAACTTGAAATTTACATTTATAGATTAGGTCAATCTAAACAGTAAACTCAAGAACTACTTTTAAAGGAATAGGAGTTTATAAATACTCTAATTTCCTGTAAACACAAAAACAAAAGGCGACTCCGAAAATCGGAGTCGCCTTTGTTTATTTTACTAGATCTATTTTTTAATTAACACGCTGAACGAGTAAAATGAGTGATAATACAGCTGTTGCTTGGGTGATAGAATCTGCTAGTACTCTACCCCAATCTATTTCTTCTCGTTCTTTCTTTTCTTGTTCTGGGGTTCGTTTAACTTTTCCAACCGTGATAGTTGATCCTATTTTCACTTTAGGATAAGATTGAAACAGTATATAATTTTTAGTTCGTTCAATTTGTCCATTGGCATGTTCAACGGTAATTAAACGACGGCGACCATCTTCTCCAATTCCAGCAGCATATTCATCAATGTACCATTTGGCATTTTTAGTTTTATGATGAGGCACATTGAATCGACCTGTTCGCAAAATTTTATCAGGATACAATTCCTTAGCTTTCGTTGCTCCTGTAATAGATACAAAATCTTTGCGTTTTGGAATTTCGATAATATCACCTTCTTTTAAAATAAAGTTATTGATAGAAGATGTATTTTTTAATACTTCTTTTAAATCCATTACTACATAACCGACGTTATCTTTTACACGATATAGGGTTGCCCCTTCAGGAAAAGCTTCATTCGTTAAACCACCTGCTCTTTTTATAATATTATCTACCCGTTCATTATCCGCTATCAATGAATGTGTCCCAGGAAAACGAACTTCCCCTTTTAGGGTAACGGATCGTTGAAACTCAAATTCAGGAGCTTGTCGAACATAAATTAGATCATAGGGTTTTATTCGAAAATCTGTATTTCCAAGAATATTTAAGTCTTTATCAACTTCTAGTGTGGTTACAATTGTTTCTGTTTCATTGTTTGAATCAATAACCAAGCTAGATACATCTATTTGGCTATAAGCGGCATCTAAGCGCAGTCCACCAGATAAGGTCAAAGCGTCTTTCAAAGAAATAGTTTCATCATATTTGAATTCTCCTGGATTTCTAACAGCTCCAGATACTTTAATGTAGGCTTTATCCAGAAATTCTTTATAATTATAGACCACTAAACTATCGAATGGTCGCAAGCTGATATTGTCTTCTGAAGAGGGATTATTTAAGGCATTTCTTAAATTTACTCGAACATATTCTTTTAACTTTCTAGTTTCTGGGTCACGTCTATGAATATATGCAAAATCAGTTGCCTCATTGGTTATCCCACCGCCGATAATGATGGCATCCTCTACTCGAATATTTTCATTCGGATCAAAAGGGTGTTCGCCTGGCAGCCTCACAGCACCAGTCACAATAAAGGTTTTTTCATCTATAAAATTAGATTGAGAAAATACAATTAGTTCATCTTCATTATTCAACAATTGATTACTTTCTGTATTCGGATTGTCTAGTAATTCCTGAATATTGATTCTTATCGTTTGTGTTTGTCCATCTGAACGCTTTCTTCTTATAAAAGCGTCATCTAATTTAGCGTCTTTCGCCAACTGTGCTTTTTGGATTAGGTCAGAAAAGCGCATATTGGGTGTAATTTCATACTCTCCTGGCAATTCAACAGCACCTTCTACTAATGCAAAGTTCTCGTAACTTTTTTCTATAAAATCAACTGTAACGACATCTCCTTTTTTAAGCGCAAATTCTTTCCGTGAGTTATACAAATCGGCGACATTAACATTGATAATAATTTCTTTATCTAATTCAAATCGTTTGACTTGAACATTTTGTTGAATCGCATTTTCTTTTAAACCACCTGCATATTCTATTAACTGAATGATACCTTCATTATCTTTGAGTTCGTACATAAAAGGACGATTGATTGCTCCTTCTATTGTTACTACTTTTTCGGCTACTGGAATAAAAATATAATCGTTGTTTTCTAAAAAATAATCTTTAACTATAGCTGGATTGAGTAAAAACTCATACACGTCTAAAGTTTGAGAATTACCATTAGCATGAATTAACTTAATATTACGAACACTTCCTAAATCAGATGGGCCATTAGCGGCAGCTAAAGCATTGAATGCCGTATTTAAAGCTGGGAGGTTAAAACTTCCTGAATTAATTGCTTCTCCAATCACATTTACGGTAATCGTCCGAGCATTGTCGATGGTCACTTCAAATTCTTCTGGTCGGAAGCGGTAGTTTTGTGCAAAACGTCGGCTTAGTAGTGTTTTAGCTTTAGCATAAGTTACTCCTTTTAGATTGATCCGCTGCATTCCACTAGGTTGGATATAACCCGATTTATTAATCTCAAATGTAGCATTTTCTAGTGATGCTCCCCAGATCAAAACCGTTATTTTATCTCCAACGCCTAGTACATAATTATCTGGTGGGCGAATATCAACAGCAGAATTGTAGACATCTATATCTTTATTTCTAAAAATATGTTGTCCAAAAATCCGTGTTTCGGGTAAGTCCTCTTTTCCAGCTTCTATCAAATCTCTAGCAATAGCTTCTTCTAAGGGAACACCGCTATCTACGAGTTGTTTGATTCGTTCAGCGGAAGCATTCGCCATATTAGTAGATTCTTCTTCCACTATTTCAGATTGAATATCTTCTAAGGAATCCTGAGCAGTTTCTAATTCTGTTGATACATCTGCTGCTGCTTTCTCTTGTTCCATTTGTCGAACTACTGTCTCTACATCCGTTTCTAATTGTGATAAATTAACCGTTAATGGGTCAATATTATCAATATCGTAACCCAAATCGGACATGCGAGATTCAAATTCCTCTATGGAAAGACCTTTCTTTTGAAGTTCACGATAGGCTTCTTCTTTATTTGGCAAAGAGATTTGTGCTGACAAACACACAGTATAGCATAGAAAGAAAAGGAATAGAACTTTCTTCATCGTTTTGGTACGGTTAAATTGGATTGAAAAGGAAAAGAGGTACTACATAGTAGCACCTCCCATTTTTTCATATTTTTATAAACAGCTATAAGGATAAATTATTTTATCGATTAGCATATTGTTCTTTATAATATTTTTGATAATTGCCAGAGGTTACATTGTCTAGCCATTCTTCATTTTCTAAATACCACTTTGCTGTTTTCAACAAACCTTCTTCCATCTGTAAGGATGGCACCCAACCTAATTCATCTTTCAACTTCGTAGCATCAATGGCATAGCGACGGTCATGCCCTGGTCGATCTTTCACAAAAGTAATCAATTCTCGTGAACTTCCCTTTGCCCTATCTAATAGATCATCCATTACATCACATAATTGGTGAATAATATCAATATTTTTCCACTCATTATGTCCTCCAATATTATAAGTATCTCCGTTTTTACCCTTGTGGTAGATTACATCAATTGCTGTAGCATGATCCATTACCCAAAGCCAATCACGTGTGTATTTACCATCTCCATATACTGGAAGCGGTTTTTCATTTTTAATATTGTGGATAAATAACGGTAATAACTTTTCAGGAAATTGATTTGGACCATAGTTATTAGAACAGTTTGATACAACTATTGGTAATCCAAATGTATGGTGATATGCACGAACCAAGTGATCTGAACTGGCTTTTGATGCAGAATAGGGAGATCGTGGATCGTAGGCTGTTTCTTCTGTAAACAAACCTGTTTCGCCTAATGTACCATACACCTCATCTGTCGACACATGGAAAAAACGCTTACCATCTTTGCCTTCCCATGCTTTTTTAGCAGCATTCAATAGATTGACCGTTCCAACAATATTGGTCATGATAAAACTCATCGGATTGCTAATAGAGCGATCTACGTGTGACTCCGCAGCCAAGTGAATCACGCCATCAAATTGCTGAACAGAAAATAACTCATGAATAAAATCTGCATCAGTAATATCTCCTTTTATAAAGGTGTAATTAGATGCATTTTCAATGTCTTTTAGATTTTCCATATTTCCAGCATAGGTCAGTTCATCTAAATTGACAATACTGTAATTTGGATATTTATTGACTAATAATCGCACTAAATGAGAGCCGATAAAACCAGCTCCACCTGTTACTAAAATTTTGTGGTCGAAGTTCATAAAGATTTAATTTTGAATGATTTGAATGGTTGATTAAACAGCCTAAAGCCCACCTGTTTGTCAGACAGGACTGTTCTGCTTTTACTCCTGACGTTCTACAACCGTTTTAAAGTATTCGTAGGTTCTGCGCAGTCCTTCTGCACGATCTACTTTAGGCTCCCACCCTAGTACTTTACGTGCTAAATCAATATTTGGTTGACGAACTTTTGGATCATCTTTTGGCAAGTCTCTGTAAACGAGGTGTGCTTTTGGATTATCCACTAATTTTAAAACCTCTTCCCCAAATTCTTTTATCGTGATTTCGTCTGGATTACCAATATTGACAGGCATGTGCGTGTCGCTCAATAACAAACGATAAATCCCTTCTACCAAATCATCTACATAACAGAATGCACGAGTTTGAGAACCGTCACCAAAAACCGTTAATCCTTCGCCACGAATGGCTTGTGAGAAGAAAGCTGGCAATACTCGACCATCGTTGACACGCATACGCGGGCCGTAAGTATTGAAAATCCGAACGATTCTGGTTTCTAAATTGTGATAAGTATGGTACGCCATCGTAATCGCTTCTTGGAAACGCTTGGCTTCATCATACACGCCACGAGGACCAATTGGGTTTACATTACCCCAATAGTCTTCTGTTTGTGGATGTACTAATGGATCGCCATATACTTCAGAAGTCGAAGCAATCAGCATTCTTGCTTTTTTCTCTTTGGCTAAACCTAATAAATTATGTGTTCCTAATGACCCCACTTTTAAGGTCTGAATTGGCATTTGTAAATAATCAATTGGACTAGCTGGAGAGGCGAAATGTAAAATATAATCTAATTCACCTGCGACGTGCACGAATTTACTCACATCATGGTAGTGAAATTCAAATTCTTTTAGTGGAAATAGGTGTTCAATATTAGCCATATTTCCTGTCAACAGGTTATCCATTCCGATAACGTGATAACCTTCTTTTATAAATCTATCAGAAAGGTGCGACCCTAAAAAACCCGCTGCCCCTGTAATCAATACTCGTTTCATGTATAATTTTGTTGTTGATTAATTTGTATTTTA
>JAHDFQ010000161.1:0-1226 GCA_020628085.1 Saprospiraceae bacterium | reverse complement strand
AAATGTTATTATAAGCATCTAAAAGTGTGCCTGTTATGTACGACTGTAGTTCTTCATTCATTTCAGAATGCATCGGCAGTGACAACACTTTCTTAGATAATGCTTCTGTAACAGGAAAATCACCTGCTTTATACCGTCCTTGCTGTCTATACGCAATTTGTAGGTGTAAAGGTACAGGATAATAGATTCCAGAGGGAACTCCTTTATCTTTGAGAGTTTGATGGACTTCATCTCGTCCTCTTTCTAATAAAAGTGTATATTGGTGATAGACATGTGTGGAATAATTGGCTACTCGTGGCGTGGTTATTCCTGCGATGTCTTTAAGCTGTTGATCGTAAAAAGCTGCGGCTCTTTGACGGGCTTTATTGTATGTATCTAATTTTTTTAATTTGATATTTAACACAGCGGCTTGTATGGCATCTAAACGAGAGTTGACACCAATTTCATCATGATAATAGCGTTTTTCCATTCCATGATTACAAATTTTACGCATTTTAGCAGCGAGTGTATCATCGTTCGTAAATATGGCACCACCATCACCGTAACAACCTAAGTTTTTGGATGGAAAGAAAGACGTTGTTCCGATATCGCCTATTGTTCCTAATTTGGCAGATTGACCATTAGAAAAATGAAAATCTGCACCAATTGCTTGGGCATTGTCCTCTACAATTCTAATATTATGTTTAGAAGCAATTTGCTGAATGGCTTCCATATTCGCTGCTTGCCCGAATAAATGAACGGGAATAATACAACGAGTTTTATCGGTTATGGCTCGTTCCAATTCATATTCATTCATCATAAATGTACACGGATTAACATCTACAAAAACGGGTGTTAAATGTAGTAATGCAATCACCTCAGCCGTTGCCACAAACGTAAATGGTGTGGTAATGACCTCGTCGCCTGGTTTTAACCCCAACCCCATCAAAGCCACTTGGAGCGCATCTGTTCCGTTGGCACACGGAATAACGTGTTTTACATTTAAATACGATTCTAAATTAGCGGCAAACTCTTTGACAATATTGCCACCAATAAACTGTGAGCTATGTAGAATTTCCTCAATGGCAGTATCTACTTCTGATTTAATATCGAGGTATTGATTTTTGAGATCAACCATTTGAATGTTGGAAAAGGCAGTTTCAGACATTTTTTGTATATTTTAGACCACAAATATACTTGAAAAATAAGAATCCGTTTGTTAAAGATTTGTCAACCTTTATAAACTA
>JAHDFQ010000160.1 GCA_020628085.1 Saprospiraceae bacterium | reverse complement strand
TTAAAATACTGATAGTCAGGAAGTTTTTATGACTTTTTTGGAGGTTTTGAAGGCGGTTATTATACTAATTTTTCTGACCTACTACTTATAAAAAGAAAAGTACGAAGATGAGATAAAACTATGTTGGTTGGTGTACAAATAGATAAAGGGTACTCTTTCGAGATACCCTTTATTACTATAAACAAACAAAAAACATTCAATTTTATAAAGCTAGAAACATGTATTCACAAATAGTGTTCACCGTTTTTTAAAAAAAAATAAATTTTTCTTTTTTTTATTTAATCAAAGGTATTCGCTCAACAACTTTGCTCTGCAAGAACCTCGATACTTTTCGTGTTCTTTCCAAAAAGAGACGTATATTTGCGCCGTTTTCAAGACAACCAAATTTCCCTTTGAGTTGTTTCTAACAGTGAATCTAAAAAATAACGGATATGAATTTTGATTTAATAGTTATTGGAAGTGGCCCAGGTGGTTATGTAGCAGCTATCAGAGCCTCTCAACTCGGAATGAAAGTAGGTGTAGTAGAAAAGGAATCTCTAGGCGGTATTTGTCTAAACTGGGGTTGTATCCCGACGAAAGCATTATTAAAAAGTGCGCAGGTTTTTGAATACATCAATCATGCAGAAGATTATGGGATTAAAGTAGGTAAGCCAAAGGCAGATTTTACTGGAATGGTTACTCGTAGTAGAGGTGTAGCAAATGGCATGAGTAAGGGAATCAATTTCTTATTTAGAAAGAATAAAATTACTACACTCAATGGTTTTGGTAAATTATTGAGAGGTAAGAAAGTGGAAGTGACTAGCGAAGATGGTAAAGTAGAAGTACACGAAGCTAAAAATATCATCATCGCAACAGGAGGTCGTGCAAAACAATTACCAAATCTTCCAATTGACGATCAAAAAATTATTGGCTACCGTAAAGCGATGACTTTAGAAAAACAGCCTAAGAAAATGGTCGTCGTTGGTGCTGGTGCAATCGGTGTAGAGTTCGCATATTTTTATAATGCTATCGGAACAGAAGTAACCGTAGTAGAGTTCATGGATCAGGGACTAGTACCAAGAGAAGATGCGGATGTTTCCAAAGAATTAACAAAAGTCTTTAAGAAAAAAGGTATCAAAGTTTTAGCAAATACATCTGTTGAAAATGTGGATACCAAAGGACGAGGCTGCAAGGTAACGGTAAAAAGCCGCAAAGATGGAAAAGAAGAAGTGATCGACTGTGATATCGTATTATCTGCGGTTGGTGTTGCTGCTAATATCGAAAATATTGGTTTGGAAACACTCGGTATTAAAACGGATCGTGGATTGATTCAGGTTGATGAATTCTATCAAACAAATGTAGCTGGGATTTATGCTATTGGAGACGCCGTTCCTGGTGCAGCATTCGCACATGTTGCGAGCGCAGAAGGAATTATCTGTGTTGAAAAAATAGCGGGTCATAATGTACAAGGATTGGATTATGGAAATATTCCAGGCTGTACATATTGTGTTCCAGAAGTGGCATCGGTTGGTTACACTGAAAAAGCAGCAAAAGAAGCAGGCTACGAATTAAAAGTAGGTAAATTTCCGTTCTCCGCCTCAGGAAAAGCAAGTGCAGGTGGCGTGAAGGAAGGATTTGTAAAACTTATTTTTGATGCTAAATATGGTGAATTATTAGGTGCGCACATGATTGGTGCAAACGTAACAGAAATGATTGCAGAGATTGTTGCCATTCGTAAACTCGAAACAACGGGACATGAATTAATTAAAACGGTTCACCCGCATCCGACTATGAGTGAGGCGGTTATGGAAGCAGCTGCGGCAGCTTACGATGAAGTGATTCATTTGTAGAAATACCCCCGAATCATAATAAAATAGGCTGTTCAATTGAATTTGAACAGCCTATTTTCGTCATAAGACCCATAAGACCATTTATATTAAATTATCGTTTTGCTAAAACAATCCGAATAATCGTATCATTTGATTCTTCGATTTTATCAATAGAGGCATAAGTAGTAGGTTCTAATTCAATTTCTAATCCTTTTTTGAGTTTGGTATGGTTGTCATAAATGGCTTTCGCCCAAGCAGAAAAAGGAGATAATTCCATAGATAATTTACCCATATCATTGAGGTTACGAATACCAAGTCCAAACAATTCGTCATCTGTTGGAATCTTTTTATTTTTTAGACGAAACCTCAATTCTTGTTCAATTTCATCACATCCTGATTGGATAATATCTAATACCGTTCCCGATTCAAAAACCACTCGCTCTACACCTTCATTATTCACCAATTTAAATGAATGTTGTGTGACACTAGGGGTCGTTTCCTTAAAAATAGCTGAAGGTGTACCATATGTACAATCATTTTTAGACGCTTGTTGATTGGAATTACAAGCAACAAAAAACACTAAGAAAATTAGTGCAGAAATACATTTAATAAAGGGATAAGGTAACATGAAGATGGATTTATAACAAAGAATTTGATTGGTTTGAAACCCTCAAGCGTTCAGTATTCTCACAAAAAAAGGTTATTATTGCCAAAATTTTAGATTTAAAGTATACTAATTTTAAAAAAAGAACCATTCATATCCGAAATTGAGTAAAAACGACTTAAATAGCTGTTATAGAACGATTTTATTCAATCAATATTGAAATATTAAAAACATAAAAATGAAATTTATTTTTAAAAATACAAAAGGTTTTCTTGCTATTTTATTAATAGCAGGACTAGGCGCATGTAATTCAGATACAGAAACATCTACAGCGCAAAACGCCGTTGCTGGCGAACAGAAAGAAGCCAAAGTAGCTAAAACAGTAGAAGAAGTATACAATATAAAGCCGACTGGAAAAACTAACTATGGTTACGAATACATTAAACACGTGGATGCTCCAGGCAATAATATCGAACCGGGAGAATATGCCTATTTTAGTTATTACGTTAAAATGAGAGATTCGATTGTGGGCAGTAGTGAAGGTGCTGAATTGGGAAGGGTTCGCATTGACTCTTTGGATGCTGCTGCTACTCAACAACCGTCACCCGTAATGGATGTGATGCGCTTAATGAGTGTAGGCGATAGTGTAACAGTTTATTGGCCAACGGTACAAGTACCTCAAGTTCCGCCAGAATTTAAAGATGAACCTTTTGTGGTGTATGAACTTGCGTTGAAAGAAATTAAAAACGAAGAAGCGTTTCAAGCGGATTTAGCCGAACAAAAGAAAAAGCAACAAGCGGAAATGGAACTCGTCCAAAAACGGGAATCAGAGGTAGCGAAGAAAACAAGTGATCTTGCTGCGAAGTATAAAAAAGGTCAATTGAAGAGCCAATTAAAAGAAACCGATACAGGATTAAAATATATTATTCACGAACAAGGAACAGGAAAACAACCCAAAACGGGAAGTACTGTTTTGGTGCAGTATTATGGAACTTTAACAGATGGAACGATGTTCGATAATTCGTTCAAAAGAGGTCGTGCATTCAACTTTCCGTTAGGTCAAGGACGTGTGATTCCTGGTTGGGATGAAGGTATTGCTTTATTAAAAGAAGGTGCAAAAGCGACCTTATTTGTTCCGTATCAATTAGCTTATGGAGAAGCTGGAAAACCACCAACGATTCCAGAAAAAAGTGAATTGATCTTTTATGTTGAATTAGAAAAGGTTTATTAAATATAAACGGTAGAACAAATAGCAGTTCATTGCGTTTTGCTATAAATGTGATAAAAAGGATTTTAGGCATTCGCTTAAAATCCTTTTTGAGTGATAAAGAATTTGTAAGTGTCTTTATCAAATTACTTGTATAATAACGCCAACCTTCAAAAAAGTCGTAAAATACTGACGATCAGGAGGCTTTTTATAAGTTTTTTGAAGGTTTTGAAGGCGGTTATTATACTAACCTGGCCGACGCAGGCGGGTTTTAAAGGCAAGCTACTTATGACAACAGACCAGTTAAAGAATTTGAAAGGTCGCCTATCGGCTTTAAGAGATTATCTGAAAATAGATGAGCGGTTACAAAAGATTGAGGAGCAACAACAACTATCTCTTGATCCTAATTTTTGGAATGACTCCAAACGTGCGGAGGTCATTCTTAAAGATTTGAAATTGAACAAACAATGGGTAGATAGCTTTAAGACATTTTCTGATAAAATCGACGACTTAGAAGTCATGCACGAGTTTTGGCGAGAAGGTGAAGTGGAAGAGGAAGAATTAGACAGCCAATATGCAAAAACAGTTGATTTTATTGATGATGTCGAATTTAAATCGACGCTCAATAGAGACGAAGATGCCCTTGGCTGTATTCTGGAGATCAATGCGGGTGCAGGTGGGACAGAAAGTTGTGATTGGGCGGAAATGTTGGCTCGTATGTACCGTATGTGGGGGGAACGTATGAATTTTAAGGTTAGTTTACTCAATGAAGTGATCGGTGAAGTAGCAGGTATTAAATCGGCACAACTCGAAATAACGGGCGATTATGCTTATGGTTATTTAAAAGGTGAGAATGGCGTACATCGCTTAGTTCGGATAAGTCCGTTTAATTCACAAGGAAAGCGTATGACCTCTTTTGCCTCTGTTTTTGTCCATCCATCTGTTGATGATAGTGTCGAAATTGACATCAATCCAGCTGACTTGGAATGGGATCGGTTCAGGGCAAGTGGGGCAGGAGGGCAGCACGTCAATAAAACAGAATCTGCCGTTCGGATTCGACATATTCCCTCGGGTGTCGTGGTAGAATGTCAGCAAGAACGTTCACAGCACCTTAACCGTGAAAAAGCGATGCAAATGCTGCGTTCTAGGCTATATCAACTGGAATTAGAACGCCAATTGGAAGAACGAGACAAGGTAGAAGCTACCAAAATGAAAAACGAATGGGGGTCTCAAATCCGTTCGTATGTACTAGACGATCGTTGGGTCAAAGACTTGCGTTCTGGCTATAAAGTTACGAACCCAGATAAAGTTTTAGATGGTGATTTGGATGGGTTTATCAAGGCGTATTTGATGATGAATAAGAAGGAGAATGGGTAAAGGGTTACCGAAGCACCACCGTTCCCAACTGCTTGGAAATATCAATTTGAATAGCTTTTAATTTCTGTTCGATTTTGAGATGTGTCATCAACTTTTCATAGTCGCCCTCTTTTTCAGCAGCTTTTCCTTTTTTGATGTTTTGAGCCATCATGCGTTCTATTTTCTTTATTTTAAAACGCAGTAATCCGTTTTTACTATCGCTGGAAAAGTTGAACTCAGGCATTTTTTGAGTTTGTAAATGAATATCATGCATTTTATCCCAATTGGGGCTGTATTCATAAGGCGAAGCCGATAAATCTAGTGCAATTTGACGAAATAAATCATTGGAATGATTGATAAAGTACTGAAAATTGACCGATTGATTTGCTAATAGTTGTTCAGCATAATGCTTTGCAATATTTTCATATTCTTTATTGTCAAAATCTTCCATCACGTCTTCAATATTCCCTAGAATATATTCGGCAACGGTAATATTATTTTCTTTATCAAATTCTTGTGAACCATAATTAATCAAAATGCGGATAATATCCCGTTCTTGAAAAACCATGTTTCCTGTAGGAGAACTAGCTTGTTGAGGGGTTGATAGACCTGAATATTGCTCATCGGGTGGAAAGTCACCTTCTTCTCCCATCGGCGGCGGTGCATCTGGAAAATTGGCATCTCCCGAAGGTGCTTTTGGCCCTGGCGCATGATTTTGATGATTCGATATTCGATTTTGTCGCTGCAAGCGGCGTTCTTCTCGACGTTGATGTTCTCGTTGTTTACGAGCCAATAAAATGACCTGTTTATTGACCGATTCTATTAATAAACTTTCTTCAATATCCGTAATTTGAGCGCATTGTTTCGTGAAAACATTGCGTTTAATAGCATCGGGTATACGAGCAATGCTGTTAACGATTTCTTGGGTTACATTTACTTTTTTAATCGGATCATTTGCAGCATCTTGAAGTAATAAATTGGTTTTAAATAAGATAAAATCTTTGGCTTCTGTATCAATATATTCTCTAAAAGCGGTACTACCAACACTTTGCAAATACGAATCAGGGTCTTCACCATCGGGCAACAATACGACTTTAACATTCATGTCCTGTTCCAACACCAAATCCAATCCACGCAAGGCAGCTTTGATTCCAGCGGCGTCTCCATCGTATAAAATTTTAATATTAGGCGTGTATCGCTTAATGAGATTGATTTGTCCAACGGTAAGCGATGTTCCAGACGAAGCCACCGTATTTTCAATACCTGCCTGATGCAGCGCAATCACATCCGTATAACCTTCCACCAAAATACACTCGTCGAGTTGTCGCATCGACTTTCTAGCAAAATGCGCCCCATATAAGACCTTACTTTTATGATAGATTTCGGTCTCTGGCGAATTGACGTATTTTGGAATTTTCTTATTATCTGTTTGTAGTGTTCGTCCAGCAAAACCAATTATTTTACCACTAATATTTCGGATACTGAACATTACTCGATCACGAAAAAAGTCGGTATCGTACTGATTGGTTAAACTTAATTTCCGAAGTAACTCAATATTATAACCTTTGTTTACGGCTGATAAGGTCAAGGAATCTCGTTTTGGTGATACAAAACCCAAACCGAATTTTTTTATGGTTTCTTCTCGAAATCCTCTTTTCTTGAAATAACTCAAACCCACACTTTTGCCCAAATCGGTATTGAACAACTGATCTTGAAAAAAATCATGTGCATATTGATTCACCAAATACAGTGAATCTTGCATTTGACGTTCTTCAATATTTTCTTGTGTAGTTACGGTTTCTTCAAGTTCAATATTATATTTTTTCGCTAAATATCGAATCGCTTCTGGAAAGGAAAGCGTTTCATGTTCCATCAAAAACTGAACGGGGCCACCACCTTTTCCACAACCAAAGCATTTAAAAATATTTTTTGCAGGAGAAACGGTAAAAGAAGGCGTTTTTTCATTGTGAAAAGGGCAAACACCAAGCATGTTGACACCTCTACGTTTGAGGTGTACAAACTCTTCCACTACATCTTCAATCTTTGCGGTATCTAGTACTTCTTGAACAGATTTTTGAGCAATCATAGCACATGCTTAATGTATAAAATGTATAAATGGTATGACATACCAGACATCATACCATTTAATAAACTTAAAAAATCAGTATTAAGTTATCTGATTTTATTCTATAATTTCTTTAAGAACATCATTTAGTTCATCCAACGTTAAATTTTCCATATTGGAAGGCAACTCAACATGTTTAGAACTAGCAACTTTCTTTATTTTTTCGATGGTAAAACGCATTTTGTCCTCATCACTGTAATCATCCATATTGAATTTACGTGGTGTGTGATTCGAGCGATCGAAATTTTGAACTTGATCCATATAGTCCTGCGTTACAAAACGGAAAATATGACCATAGTCTTTGTCATCGTCCATAAAACTTGTCAGAATCAAACGATCATGTGTAAGTTTCGTCAATTTATACGCACCTCTCAACATTCCATCTAATTCCGCTCTTTTTTCTTTAGGAATATCAAAACTGATCAATTTTTCATCGTCAGAAATGTTGTATGTACCTTTAAAAGAACCTCGATCTCCAATAATAGTATAGCCATTACCTTCTGTAAATTCTATAGTAAAAGGAACAGTTCTATTCCAATAACCTTCCTCTTCCAAACACAAACGATCTTGACAAGTCCACTTTTCAGTTTCTAACTCTTCAAGTGTACGATCATTGAGTTCTAGTGCAAAATCAGTTGATGTATGATTATCCGAATTTTGTTGTGCTAATATTTGTTGTGCAGTTCCTAATAATAAAAAGAAGAAAACCGCTGTAAAGTATTTCATAAAAGAATGTTTTGAGTGCATTATCAAATAATATGGACAAGCATTAACAAAAATAATAAAAATGTTGAACTTCAAAGAGTAAAATTATATTGTTAGTAATGAGCGAAAAATAAGTTCCGTATTTTGACAAGGAAATTTTGAGTTAAGACGAGGCGAAAAACGTAAGCGATGCCTAGCATCGGTGAGGCTTTTCAACGAAGTATTAGCTCAAAAGTACCAGTCAGTAAATCGGAAAGTTATTATTTGACCATTACTTAAGGGTCTATCTATACCGAGAACGGGGTAAAAAACCGAAAATAGAAAAGCGGTTTTACCCCTTCGGCATCACTGTTCACGGGAAAATTACCATTTTGCAAATTCGGCAATTTATCCCGTGAACAGTATAATTATTCATTTAATTTAACCAGCTTTTTACTTAAAATTTGTCTTTTATCAATCACTTCTAAATAGTAAATTCCGTTATCAAAATCTGATAAATCCAAATTGGTTTGATTGATTTGAAACGCTTCCGTTATTGGTTTAGTTAAAATCTGTTGACCCAATTGATTATAAAGATTCATACTAATTTCACCTTTAAAACCACCTAGTTTCACTTGAAAGTGACCGTAGCTGGGGTTGGGGTACACTTCAAATAAACGATTGTCGACAATATTGTCGGTCGAAACAGCAATATCTCCCGCCGTAAATTCATAAGTGACAGATCGACCAAAATCCGTAGCAATGGCATCGAAAGCATTAACAGGTAAAGAAGTGAAATTACTAATAGCAACCGAGCCGTTTCCATCATTATTAGCCCAAAAGGAAATACCATCGTCATCCGAATCTTCTACATATAAACGATAACATCCACGCAAGTCTTGAATGGTATCAATATAAATCGCATTAGCTGATAAAAAGCCTCCTCTTGAAGCGACTACATTACCATCAATATCTGTTAATGTCCAAGACGTTTCTAGTGGTGCATTATTAGTGCGCAACTGAATGACAACACCTTCTTTTCTGTTCGGAACAACTTTAAAAGGCGTACTTTGTGTATTGTTATTAGAATACTCATCTGTAGAACCATTAGGATTGTACACACTGACCTCAAAGATGGCTTCTTCTGTTGTCATTTTGGTAACTGAAAGATTAGGAAGGACTACCTCTGCTGTTTCTAGATAATTCAGGTTACCTTCCCAAGTATAAAAGTCCGTGATTTCATTATTAATTCCGTAGCTGATCTCAGCGGATGTTAATGGGGTTGAACCATTATTACGAATCAAGATTCTTGGACTTCCACAAATAGGGTTTAAACGATCGTGTTCAATTTTATTGGATGGTGTAATAATTTCTACCAATTCCACATCTTCAGAAAAATTAGGCGTACCATAACTTACCATTTGTACATTAACAATATAACGGGAATCACCCGAAGCAACATCCATTCCATAATCAATATTAGCACTTTCGCCAGGTGTAACCATGTCTGTAATATCCAATTCTTGAACATCTGTCGCCATTCCTGGACACCAACCTGCACGATCATAAATCCATGTACCTCCTTGTGGATAAACTGGATTATCAGCACATTCTTTCCAAACAGACCATTCGGCTTCTTTTGCACCACCATTGATATTTAAATAATGATTTCTTGGTATAAATTCTCCTTCTTGCCCATGACCCGTAATAGCAGCTTTAACCTTATACATTCTGGCATTTGGAGAAAGGGGTACATCTACTGGTTCAAAACGAGCGTCACTATTGATCGTTGCATAATTCTCAGAGGTAACTCTCCAGACTTGTTGCATATCGATCACATCACGAGATGGCGTTCCTTCTACATACACAAATTTAATGTCGATATCTTCTTGCCATTGACCACCACGATCCATGATTAGGCGTTTTTTACCTTTTAAAATTGGGCCAAAATCCGTCACATCGAACAAGTAGGTTATTCCTTCTCCTAAATCTAATCCAATTCCATAAGGTGTAACAAAAGATAACAATTCAATTTTTGAAGGGAATTTTTGGTAATGAATCAAATCTTCAATGACGATACTTCCATTTGCTGAAACATTAATGCTGCTGAAAATAGTACCTGTTTCATCATAAATAGGCATATCACCTGATTGGTATAGAAATAATGTGTTATCCAAAACCAAATCTGTTCCTTCTACTCTAAAGTTTTGAACTTGATTTGGAATATTGATGAGTGAATCCAATTTCGTAACTGGTGTAACCATGAAATTATCATAGGTGTTTTGTGTGAACGTAATATTAGGTGTAAGCGTAGATTCTACTGCGTTAGTAGTCAATTCATCTGATTCATAAGAACGATACAAAATAGGCCCATCAATCGAACCATTTCTGTTGTTTGGAGAGGCATCTATGACGGTTGTCCCAGCATCGTTTAGTTGATAATACGCCATTAAATGTTCATAACTAGGATGTTGATTGGTGACCGTTTGGTTCATCCAATTTTTGATTTCTGTACTAGATAACTCTTTATTCCAAACTCTAAATTCATCAATTTTTCCAAAGTATGGAACACTTGAAACGATACCACCACCAATATTTAATTCTTGTAAATCAATAGGTTTTGTTTTACCTGTTCCACTGTGCCAAAGGTTGCCATTTAGATAAATTTTCATCGAACCAGTAGCTGTATTTTTGGTAAACGCCCAGTGATTCCATTCGTTTTTAAAATCACTTGCATTCGCTTGTTTATTGATGCGATCATAGCCACCTATATTCCCACAATCCCAGTAAACCTGTCCGTTACTCCAAGGTAAATGCACATTGACTTGACGCTGATTATTCTGGTCTCGACCTTCAAAAATAGTCGTATTTAAAGGCATCACATCATCCCCTTTTTGCCAAAGTGAAATAGTAATTTCTGAACTTATTTCATTAAATGGTTCTTCAATATGAACCACACCAGAACCTTGTATTTCAATGTGTTGATCTTCTGTTCCATCTAAAAATAGAGATGCAGTGTTCTCCTGTTCAGATGATGTGATATTTACGCTATTTCCTTCGGAAGAATCATATTGTATTTCAACAAGTAGACTAGTAACGCCGTCCCAGTCGAATGCTTCATGGAATAAAAAGGAAGCAATTCCTGTAGTGATTTCTGTATCTGAAAAATAAACTTCCTGAAAACCATTTTCGTCAATATCGTCTTTAGAAAGAGCGTCCTTATTACTCTCTTTTATGCGAATACTGAAATTTTTATACATCCCTGCATCTGATTCAATATTCAGGTTCATGCCTGTGATTGCACCTGCTTGTATGTTTGCATCTAACAATTCGCTAGCTGAATATAAATAATGCGCTTTGACGGTTGCTTCGCCTTTTAATACCCCCTCATTGGGTATCATTCCTGTTCCAACTGTATATTCATTACTTGAAACAAGATCTCCTGTAGTTTGATACTGCGTTGATTGGTAATAAGAATAAGTTGGCAACGTCGTATATTCAAAAACATCACCTTCAAAACCAGATATTACTGATGATGGAGAAACGGTATAGAGAGAGTCAGTTCGAGTGGAATCAATAATGCTAGTATTGCAGCTATAATCCCATTCTCCACAACCTCGATTAGTATTCGTACCTGTAGAAACTAATCCGTCTTTACAACGCATAGAATAGTACATCCAGATTTTTTCATAATTGTTATGATCTACATTTGGAAACTCAATCATACTATCACGAGTGGTCGATTCGTAAGTAAAAGATTGAACTTCTATATTTTGGGCATTTATACTAATTGTACAACAAAAAAGGAAAACTGTAAAAAGTTGTATGTGTTTAATCATAATTTTAAAAATTAGAAATTGAATGATTTTTGAAATCTTGTATCTATATCTTGTGATACAAATTGACCTAA
>JAHDFQ010000159.1 GCA_020628085.1 Saprospiraceae bacterium | reverse complement strand
TGGTTCAGATTAAACAATCTCACCCAATAGATGGTGTTATATTGAACAAAGCAGAATAATAAGTAGCTTGTCAGTAAAATTAGTGTAAAACAAATCTTCTAAATCCGCCAAAAAATCGTTCATAATTCTCTTAAAATCAATTATTTACTCTTTTTATGACGGATGATTTTTTTACACAAGTAATTTTGACTGACTACATAAGTAGTTCGAGGGGATTATTTGAGCAGAAATTTTTCTTAAAAGAAATCAAAAAATCGCTTCAAACGCCTTATTCTGCGGCTACCCAGCCTGCGGCAGGCAGGTTCTACTCTTTTGTTGATTTCAAAATTTTGCCCAAATAATTAATACCCCTTACTTATGTGGACGCGTCTAACCAGTATTTTAGTGCTTATCACTATTGGTATTATAACCCTATTTTTTACGTATCAACTTCAATACCTGCGCTTTGATTTTGAAGTGGAACGGTTCTTTCCAATGGAACATGAGGAAACCCATTTTTATAATCAATTTCGACAAGAATTTGGTAATGATAGCGACTACATTGTTATTGGGATAACCAACCAAATTATTTATGATTCACTCTTTTTATCTAAAATAAATCGGTTATCGAAGGCGCTTAAAAATTTAGAACAAGTAGCATATGTTTTGAGTCCAACCGAAATGAAGGACGTTCTACGGATCAAGTTTCCACCTAAAATCATTCAAACACCTATTTTACATTTTAAAAATCCAAGTCGATATCAACAGGACAGTATTCGCATAACGAAGCATCGTTTTTTTAAGGATAATTTTATTAATGTTGAGGGCAAAGCGGTACAACTTTTTGTCCAGCATCAAGCTCATTTGACGGAGTTGGAATGTCATCAATTGAGTCATGAAATTCAGAATTTGGTAGATCAATTTGAGTTTGAGAAATCGCATATTTCTGGAAAATGCTTTGGGCAAACGAATTATATGGCAATGATAAAACAAGAAGTCCTGCTTTTTGTCAGCGTCTCCAGCGTTTTCGTAATGATACTATTATGGTTCATTTATCGGCGATTTTGGAATGTAGCTTTGCCCTTAACTATCGTAAGTCTGACAGTAATTTGGACAATAGGCTTGCTTTGTTTTTTTGATAAACCTATCTATTTAATTACCAATACCATTCCCACACTACTCTTGGTTATCGGTATTTCTGATGCTGTTCATTTGACGACCATTTACTTGCAAAAGGTGCAATATGTTCCTGCAAAAACGGCACTTCGATTGGCTATTCAAGAAGTTGGATTTGCGACCATTTTAACAACCGTGACAACAGCTATTGGTTTTTTGACAATGCTTTCTTCTAATTTTACACAACTTATAGATTTAGGAATTTTTGCTACCATAGGATTGCTCATTGCTTTTTTACTGACCTACACCATTCTACCAGCTTTTATTACTCTATTTCCAAATGGTATTATAAAGCGTCCTTCAACTAAAACCATGTTTTTGTCCAAAAAATTGGAACAACTAGCAGTATATATTGCTAGATCTACCAATCAAATTATAATGATTAGCTTCGTGCTTTTCATCATTGGTATGATTGGAATTTCAAACCTCAAAACGGATAATTATATGTTGGATGATTTAAGCGAAAGTCATTCCTTAATTCAGAGTTTTCGGTTTTTTGAAACACACTTCTCTGGGACACGGCCGCTAGAAATAGCCTTAACTATAAGAGATACTTCACAAAGTATTTATGGATTAAAAGCATTGAAAGAAATCGAAAAGGTGGAACAATATCTAAATTCTGAATACGGAGCACATGAACTTTTATCTATTGCGACATCTATCAAATATGCCAATCAAATACAGCATTTTGGAAAAAAGGCGTATTACAGCCTGCCACAGGATCAAGAGAACGTAACTTTTTTACTGAAAAATATAAGTAAATATGATACAACAGTTTCCAAAAATCAATTCGTTTCAGAAAACAAACATCAAACAAGAATTATTGGGAAATTACCAGATTGGGGTGGTCATAAAACTAGAGAAAAGAATGACAATTTTCAATCTTTTATAAAAAATGAAATACCCAATGCAATATTCGAGTACCGTTTTACTGGAACGATGCACCTCATTGATCTGAATAATGTTTTTTTAGTACAAAATATATTAATCGGACTTTTGATAGCTATACTTCTCATTGGTAGTCTTATTGGCATACTGTTTAGATCACTACAAATATTATTCATTACGATGATCTGTAATGTATTACCTCTGATTTTAGTAGCTGGGATAATGGGATTCGTAGGAATCGATTTAAAATTATCTACAGGCTTGATTTTTATTATTGCATTTGGAGTAGCAGTTGATGACTCTATTCATTTTCTAATTTGTTATAAAAAACAAGCTAAAAAACATGCTATAACAGAAGCAGTTAAACAGATTTTCCAAAGTACGGGCAAAGCGATCAGCATTACCACGTTTATACTTGTCGGTGGCTTTTTCAGTCTTTGTTTATCAAATTTTCTCGGTATTTTCTATATCGGTTTTTTTGTAGCACTAACGCTCATTATTGCTTTTATCCTAGATTTTACATTATTACCTGCCTTGTTGTTGAAATATCATAAGTCATAGCTTGTATTCAAAATATTTTACAAAATAAGTTCTAGCATAAGGATCACTCTAACGCCATTTTCTCTAATCGTTCATAATGGGGTAAACATTCAGCATACAATTCTTCCAAGTGTCCAGGAAATGGCGATGATTTAGGTTGATAAGGCGCAAAACCAGTAGATTTATGTACACTTTTATACCAATATTTTGCCCAACAACCATCCTCAGGACGTGCACCTGCCTCCCAAGACAGCATCGCTTCATCAAAAGGAATTCCGATAGCTGCACTAAGTTTTTTTAGTACCTTTTTAGGATTTAAAAGTACTTTTTTTCCGTCTAGAACAATGATTGGTTGATTGTGTTTTTGAAGAAATTCTAACACTTTAATATGAGCAGCATATCCCACGTCTTTTAAGGTGGGTTGATTGATTTGCTCGGCATAAGAAGGGAGCATTTCACGAGGATCACGGGTCAAAATGATATTTACCATATCCGTCATAAACGACCAATCTAAATCTACTAAATGATGGGTCATTTGCTTGAAAAAAACGAATGGGCTAAGGTGTTGCCCTTGCATCATTTCCACTACTTTTGATCCGTCGTTTTCCATCGTTGCTAGTATTTCTTCCGAGCCAGGATGGTACTCATTGGCAGTGGTTGTTGCCAAATAATGTGCATACAAAGGTTCGTCATATACCGTCATATCTGCTCGTTGAGCAAACGAATACATCAAGGCGGTGGATATATTTCTCGGACCAGCCCAAAGATTGATTCGTATGGTGTTATCTGACATTAGTCTTGGTTTTTGCAACTTCTGACTCAATCAATTCATGGTATAAATGACTTAGTTTACGTGCCATATCGCCAAATTTTCCAGCACCGATTTGACGACCATCAATGTGCGTTACGGGTGTCACACCACCAAATGTTCCCGTCACGAAAGCCTCATCTGCTCCATACACATCAAACAAAGAAAAATTCTTTTCAAAAACAGGAATATCGTTTTCTTTACAGACCCGAATGATATTTCCACGGGTGATGCCGTTCATACAATATTGACCTGTTGATGTCCAAACTTCTCCATTTTTTATCATAAAAAAATTAGTCGCATTACAAGTCGAAACAAAACCGTTCACATCCAACATCAATGCTTCATCTGCGCCTGCCTCGATCGCCTGAACGAGTGCCATCACTTCATGTAGCTTACTGTGACAATTCAATCTTGGGTCTAAATAGTCGGGAGCACCACGACGGATGGTACTCGTGAAAAGTGTAATACCTTTTTCTTGGCTGGATAAATCTGCTTTTTTATGTTCAGCAATAATGACCAGATTTGGACCACTAATCGTCAAACGAGGGTCTTGAGAAGGTGTTTTTTTGAAACCACGTGTCACCATAAAACGGACGTGCACATGATCGTGCATGTCATTTGCGTGTATGGTTTCCCATAATTTAGCAGTGAGTTCCTGTTTTGTCCAAGGCAGTTGCATTCCTACGGTAGCTGCTGCCGTCCATAGTCGGTCTAAGTGTTCATCCAGAAAAACTAAAACGCCATTATGCAAACGAAGTGCTTCCCAGATACCATCACCAACTAGATAACCACTATCAAAAACCGAAATTTTGGCTTCAGCTCTAGGAAAAAGTTCACCATTTATATAAATCAAAACATCCTTGTTTCGATCATCTTGAAGTGCGTTGTGTGTTCCGTGTACAGGTATCATCTTTTTTGAGTAAGGTATTAAAAATTACTAAAATTGTTTTAAGAAATCCCACATTCGTTGTGTAAAACCTGTGTCTGCTCCATTGGTCAAACCATGTGTTCCTCCTTGTACGATATGATAACTTACCACGTTCCCATTATCACAATTTTCATAAAAATAAGAATCCGTAGGAAAACCACCCCAATTATCTAGCACATAATTGGTAGGCGTAGCATCACAATTAAACTGATTTGCATAGTTTTCAGCACTTGCTTGAGCGGACATAAATGTCTGACCGACAGCCGAATTTCCACCATTTACAGGAATTAAACCATCGTTATCACCATTGACCTGATAAACAGAAATGACACGAGGTGCGGTCAATGCACCTTGGTTCACATTTTGTTGACTTACCACAGGTGCAATCGCATTAAAATAAGATCGATTTTTAGCCAATTGATTAATCATAGCTCCACCATTAGAACTCCCGATTCCATAAACTCGAGTGAAATCAATATTCGTATAGTTCATCAATTCTGTCATGACTAAATCTATAAAAGCTAGGTCGTCTGCATTGGAGTTTTCAGGGCCTAAATTCCAAACATTATTGAATCCTTGCGGATAAATTCCTATTACGCCTTCGGTATCAATAATGGTATTGAGGCTTCCATTATTAAAATACGCATTTGCATTTCCTCCACTTCCATGAAAATAAAAAAGCAATGGATATTGTTGTCCTACTACGATATTAGTTGGTGCACGAACATAAACAGGTCTATTTTCTGTCACTCCATCAATTACTTGTTGAATGCTTAAAGTAGTTTCCCCCGCTGGAAGTTCAAGCATTGGATTGACCGTGCTCGTTCCACAATCTTGAATTTCTGCTAAAAAATCAGCGCCTTGAATAACTTCAAAATTACTATTGAGGCAGATTTCCGTTCCTGCATGATAGATGACTTGATTGTTAGATTGGATAACAGCATCAGAAGAAAGGTTTATATCCGCAGAAAAAGTATTGCTTCCTGGAATAACTGGAATATATAAATTCGTTTGACATTCTGTCGAATAATTACAAATCGAATTAGTTGATAATTTATTGATAAAAAATGTTTCCATATTGTCGATAACCGTCGCATCAATAAAATTACCATGTGCGCCGTTTGGATAAATATCATATTGAACATCTGCTCCAAAAAGCAATAAAGTATCATTTAAAATATCGCTTTGGTGTTGAGGAATAACACAATCTAAGGTTCCATGGTGAATGTAAAATGGTGGTTCATTGCCGTTAACATAAGTAATCGGATTCGCAGATTGAACCAGTATTTCATTACAATTTGTACCTAAAGTGCAACCCAGTAGAAGAGATTCTGGGGAGTTTGCCATTTCATGTAGAACAGGAGTCGCACAAGATGGATTAAAATAGGCGTCCATTTCTGTAAAATCTGTTGCACCATAAAAATCACAAACCGCATGAACATCACTTGTTACAGAAGTACTACCAAGATGCAGACCTTCCAAACTCTTTTGTCCCATAGAAGTAGCCGCTAAACTCGCTAAGTGTCCACCCGCTGCTGTACCTAGCAAACCTATTTTGCAAGTATCAATTTGATACGTCGCTGCATTTTCTTTGATAAAACGAATAGCTGTTTTGACATCATAAATTTGAGCAGGAAAAAGGCTATCACTACTCAACCGATAATTAATATCTACGATTACGTATTCATTTACACAAAACAAATCTTCACAAAGTGTCATAGCACTTCCTTTTGAACCAGAATCCCAGTCATCACCGTGTATATATAGTACCGCAGGAACAGAAGAAGTAATTCCGTTTGGAACATAGACATCCAATAAGTGCTTAGGATCGGCATCGCCTACATAATCGACGTTTGAGAAAGTTGGTACCGTTGGATCACAAGCAGGTGCGCCCATTTCCTGAAAACCAATTTCCCAATGATCGACCGTCCCTGTAGTTGAAATCGTACTTGTAAATGAAATGGCCAATTGCCACACTCCATTCATAGACTGTCCATTATTTACATCGTTAATATTACCCAAAGGTTGATGAAAACCACTATAAGGAGACGTATCTGTACTAATATCGATGTTTGAAAATCGAGCAAAACAAGTATTGTCAAATATAGAACCTGAAACTTGATTTTCTGTTAATAAAACGCTTGTACCATCAGGTGCGACTAAGGAAATAGATAGTGCGCTTAAATCAGGATGTGTAATGTCCATACACAAGCCTTGCACTTCTGTGGTGTTGGATAGTCCTGATGCAGTGAGTGGAAAATAGTTGGTGGTGATGGTATGGTCAATCGTTCCACCCGTTCCATTAATGACCGTCACTTGTCCTAAAAGTAGACAGGGTAAAGTAGCTAAAAACAATCCAAAAAATTCTTTGAGATATGAAATAGTCATGTGTATGTGTTATTTGTGTTTACTAAAATTCTGTTCAAATATACATAACAAAACCATCTTTAATAAATGGACTTCAACTTTTAGTTTTTTGAAACTCAAACCCACTAAAATATAGATTTCCATTGTCCAGTATCCGAACAAGATAACCCATGTGTCGGCTCATTCCTCCAGCATAAGCGACTTTATCAGAGTCAATATTTAAATAAAAAGGGAAGGTTTGTTTGGGGGTTTTTATTTCTAAATACAGAAAACCTTTTTCCTCCTTCATGGTGACGTTTGCACTCGAGAAATCAAATTCGGGAATAGAAGATTTAAAACTTTCTACAATATCATAAGACCCAATAGTGTTTTGCCACGCTGATGAAATTGCTTGACGGGTGGTTTTTGCACCCACATATTCTTCTCGGTCTAGATCGGTATCAATTTGAGCAATATAAATATTTCCAGCTCTATTTTTAAATCTAAAAATGACACCTTTAGCCTTTATTGGAATAACCCCCAGTAGTTTAGCAGTAATCGAATAGTCAGATGTTTGTTCAATTCTTTTCAAAACAACCTTCGTTCCGTCCACTTTTAGTTTAATTTTATTTGGATTTTTTACATCAAAAACACTCATTCCCATATTATAAACACCCAAAATATCCGTTTCTGAACAAGAGTTGTCATCTAGATCAGATTGGAAACGAAGTCGATATTCTTTATCTTTTGCAACTTCCAAGTATGCTGAAATCAAAGTTCCTGCTGAACGAATAATTGAAGCATCTTTGGTATTTACCATAACGACTACACCTAAATTCATAGATGGAATGTAGCGAATATCAGCATGAAAAGGTGGTGAATATCCAGAATGTCCATACATGGGAATCGTGGTTTCTTGCCCATTTTTATCTGTAAAAACCGCTTCAAAAATGCTCATTCCATAACCATATTGTTCAGAATAAGTGAGTGCCATTTGTTGTAAATGATTGGTTTCTATAGCCGTTATATGTTTGGACGAAAGGATTTGTTCGCCATCATGTTCGCCGTCATTGATAAGCATATTTACATACTGCGCCATGTCTAAAACGGAACTCGTCACAGCTCCAGCCGCTTTTTCCCTTTTTGCACTGATCTCTTGCATTTCTTTTCCTTTGATATAACCTTTACTAATATTCGGATGAGTCGTTGAAATACTACTATCGTTCATATTTAGTTTCTTGAAAATTTCAGCTTCTAAATATTCACCATAAGACATGCCGCTGACACGCTCTATCAATACGCCCAATAAACCATATCCCACATTAGAATAAGCATCAATGGTATGATAAGGTGTAATGGTTGTTTGTTGATTGAGCTGCTCAATCAACCAATTCATATCAGGTGGGTTTTGTGCTGCCATTCCATTAAATACATCGCTGGGCAATCCTGAAGTATGCGACAAAATATCTTTGATATAAATCTTATTTCCGTCATTAAATCGGCTATCAATCGTCAGTTCTGGTATATACTTTTTAATGGATTCATTGATGTCTAATAACCCTTTTTCGTACAATTGCATGATAGCGAAAGCTGTTAAGGTTTTAGTAGTTGAGCCAATTGGGTAAACTGTTTCTGGACTTGCTTTTATTTGATTTTCTAAATCAGCAAATCCGTATCCTTGTGCGTGGACAATCTTGCCGTTTTCAATAATGGCAATACTCGCACCTATTATGTCAAGATCATCCATTAATTCTTTGTAATACTCGTCTATTTCCGCATTTATTTCTGATTGGCTTTTTGGACTTGTCTGTGCAAAAATGGAAAGTGTATAAAAAATTAGTAATGAACTGATCGTTAATTTTATTTTATTCATTGTTTTAGCTTTATATTTTTATCGAAAGTAAGGTGTTTTTTTATTCAAAAAAGATCGTTGTGACCAAATAGGAGAGATTGGGATTTAACAAGTTAACTATGTGATAAACAGGGTTTGTCACAAAAAGCATCATCATAAGTCATTCTTTTATATCTTGTAGGATGGTTGTTTTTCTAAAAAAAAGGTGGGTATATCACAGTTTGATTTGGATATTTATATTCTTGGTTTTCACCTATATGGATTGGGTTGAATCGACATCACAGGATGATTTTTTGGGTTCGATACTTATATCTTTGTCTTTTTTTCCTATAGCTATGTTTGTTGTTTATGGAAGTTTCATTGCAAAAGAACAACTGTTTGATCGCCAAAAGTATATCTTATTCTTTTTGGTTCTGATTGGGGTTTTATTTTTTGGAGTTGCTAGCTTACAAATACTAGGTCAATTAGTTTGGAAATATTCAAATTCACTAGCAGAGAATATATTGAATATTTC
Source organism: Saprospiraceae bacterium (assembly GCA_020628085.1). Lineage (GTDB taxonomy): Bacteria > Bacteroidota > Bacteroidia > Chitinophagales > Saprospiraceae > JAHDES01. The sequence continues at coordinate 2,676 of JAHDFQ010000159.1, read as the reverse complement.
GTGTATTATTCCAATCAGTTTAGGTTTACAGTATTTCAAAAGAGGCATTATTAATCAATATCAACTGCAAGAACTGAAAACTAAAACGGCTGAAGCGGAACTAAATATGTTGAAAGCTCAGATCAATCCTCATTTTCTGTTCAATACACTCAATAATATTTATGGTTTGAACCAAATTGATGCACCCAGAGCCTCTGAAATGATTATAGAATTGTCGGAAGTCATGCGCTATCATCTGGAGTTTTCTAAAAAAGAATTGATCCATTTAGAGGACGAAATTCAGTTGTTAAATGCTTATATAGAATTGGAAAAGTTGCGACTTAACCAACATTGTGATTTACAAATAGACTTTGATATAGAAAATACTGCACTCCAAATTTCACCCTTATTATTACTACCTTTTGTTGAAAATGCCTTTAAACATGGAGCGCACCCAACTCAAAAATCATATATTTACCTACGATTAAAAACAGTTTCCAGACAGTTAGTTTTTGAAATAAAAAATAGTATTCATTATAAACGTAATATCATCAAAACAAATATTGGACTAGAAAACACACAGCGTAGATTAGAAATTATTTATCCAAATAAGCATAAGTTAACGACTACTAAGAGGGAAAATGATTTCAAGGTCAAACTAAGTATTGAGTTATGAATACGATTAAATTATTAATTGCAGATGACGAGCCATTTGCCCATCAAATATTGGAAGGATATTGTCAAAAGATGGATGGAATTGAGGTGATTGGACACACTTATGATGGTATTTCTACACTTAATTTTTTGAATAAAAACAAAGTAGATGCGCTTCTTTTGGATATCCAAATGCCTGATTTGACAGGTTTTGAATTATTAGATAGCTTAAAACAAAATACTCCAAAAGTTATTTTTACAACAGCATTTACAGAACATGCACTCAAAGGATTTGAATACGATCAAGTGATTGATTATTTACATAAACCCATCCGAATTACACGATTTATAAAGACGATCGAACGGCTTCGAGGCATCTTAAAAGTAGAGCATTCAAGTAGCAATTTGGAGCAAAATTCCTTCAATAAACCCATTCAAAACTCTATCATTATTCAAGATAATAAAACTACTTTTCGTTTGCTGTATGCCGATATTATATACATCCAATCTTGGGGTAATTACCTAAAAGTATTTTTGAAAAATAAAGAAACGAAAGTCATTCGAAAAACGGTTAAAGCGATGGATTCAGAGTTGCCAAATCTGCTTTTTCAGCGTATTCATAAATCGTATATTGTCAATATAAATTTTGTGCAAGCCATCAAAGGAAATACGATTTATTTAGAAGAACAAACTCTTCCCATCGGAAATAGTTATTTGGTAAACACCAAAAAAATCTTATCCAAATAAGCTCAACTATCTTGTGTATTTTTACAAGAAAATTAAGCATGAATCCATTCCAACCTTTTATCAAACAAGCTGATGAACAGCATTTATGGGAAAAGACCTTGACCTTAAATCGGAATGATTTTTTGAAAATAGGAGAGACCACTGATACGAATGTCTATTATGTGGTAGGTGGATGTTTACGAATTTTTGTGTTGGATGAAGTGGAAGAACATACGATTCGGTTTGGTTATCAAGGTAATATTATTGCTGCTTTGGATTCGTTTTTGACAGGTAAACCTTCGGATTTATACATTCAAGCATTGCGAAAAACAGAACTAAAAATCATTTCTAAACCTACATTTAATACACTAGTTGCTGCTTCGATAGAAAATAGAGTGTATTGGCAGCAAACACTAGAAGCATTAGTGGTTCAGCAGATGGAACGAGAATTAGATTTGCTCATTTCATCTCCCATAGAGCGGTATCTACGAGTGATGAAACGTAGCCCACACTTATTTCAAGAAGTTCCGCATAAATATATCGCCTCATATTTACGAATGACTCCAGAAACGCTATCACGAGTTAAGAAATCTTGATTTCAATCAAGGATTATGATGTTAATAGCGTATACATTTGCAATAAAAAACAATGAAAATAGCATCAAAAGAATTAATTGCAGATTTAGTCAGTCGTACTAATGCTCATATAAAGGAAGTTCAACAATGGAAAAAATTATCCGAAAAACAACTTAATTGGAAAGAAAATTCTGATTGTTGGAGTATGCTGGAATGTTTAGAGCATTTGAACCGATATGGAGATTTTTATATTCCAGAAATGGATCAAAAAATAGAATCTAGTAAATATACATACAATCCCGTTTTTCGTTCAGGAATTTTAGGGAATTATTTTGCTAAAAGTATGTTGCCCAAAGAAAAGCTCAACAAAATGAATACCTTCAAAAGTATGAATCCAAATGGCAGTAATTTGGATAAACAAACGATTGATCGATTTCTTAATCAACAATATCAGTTGCTCCAAGTACTAGAAAAAGCAGCATCAGCAAATCTAACTAAAATCAAAACAGGAATTACGATTTCTAAATGGATTAGGCTTAGATTGGGTGATACCTTGCGAGTGGTGATTTATCATACGGAGCGACATGTAGTGCAAGGGAGAAAAGTGTTGGAGCTTAATGCGGCAACTTAGGTTTGAGAATCCCGTAGGTCAACGCACCAAACAAAGCACTTCCAATAACCACCAAAATAATCAAATTTCCTTGCCCCAATAAGGTGTACAACGGGCCAGGACATGCGCCCG
>JAHDFQ010000158.1 GCA_020628085.1 Saprospiraceae bacterium | reverse complement strand
ATGTATAATCTATACTGTCCGATTTTCCGTCGGAAAATCTACGTATATTTAGAATGTTATCGTACGGCGGGAAATCCTACGGATTTCAAAGCCGTACAGATCATACATTAACCGTTAGCAAACATATTGCCATAAAAATTAAATCGTTGCGCAATTAGCCTGAATATTTAAAAAAGAAGAGTTTGGTTCGGGTAAACCAGCATTTTTAAAATGGTTTCTTTAGGCTTGTTACTTTCTCAAAATTCAGTTGTTTAATTAATAAATTACCTTGCCAAAGTTCTCGCTCGGACGGACTTCACTCAGACGCAACTGTTGCGTGGACGGACTTGTCAATTTCTTGGATAAGTCTGTATAAAAACGATATACATAAATCCTTTTCTATTTGGTTTCGACGGACTTAAAAAAAGAAACCATTTTAAAAGAGTTTGAGGAAAAAATCAGTGATCTGCGACCAGGCAAAGGTTTGCGCTGCAACACGTTTGCTAACAATATGTATAATCTATACTGTCCGATTTTCCGTCGGAAAATCTACGTATATTTAGAATCTTATCGTACGGCGGGAAATCCTGCGGATTTCTAACCCGTACAGATCATACATTAGACGTTAGCTACAACTCTTATGAAACAAACACTAATCTTCCTTTTATTGTTCTTCTCAATTAGTTCATTTGGGCAAGGTATTCAATGGTCGGAATGGAAAACGGTTCTCAAGGACACGACAGAAATCAAATTGATATTGGACCGATTTAAAACAGCCGATTCTTTAACAGTCCTCTCAGATTTGACAAATAACGAGCTAGTAACTTTTGACGACAAAAATCCTTCTAAAGTAAATGAATTAAGGGATTTAGAACGTTTTGAATATCTGACAGTTGCAGAAGAAGATGAAATTTATGTTTACTGTTTAATAGACATTAAAGCAACTTCCGAATACAGAGCTAGTTACATATATCTTGACGGAACAAAACTCAAGAAACCTGTGATTGATTCCATTCGACCTATAATCATAGAGAAATTTAAAACTGGGACCAGTTTTGAGGATTTGAATGAAAAATACAATATGGATCCGAATCCAAACAAAGGGGATTTGGGTTGGTTCAAAGATGGACAAATGATGCCAGAATTTGAAAAAGCGGTTCGGGAACACAAACTGAATGAAATCTTCTCGGTGGACATCCCGGAACGGAACTGGTATTATGTTACACTTAAAACTTTTGACAATAAGAAGAATAAGGAGCGAACTTATTTAAAAATAAAAAGCAGTAGCTAACAATGGCTATAGCAAATAGGGCATAAAGTGCTAAATTTAAAGGCTTGGGCTAATTTACTAAGTCCGCCAAATCTTTTGGATTTGGTAATTAAGAAAGAAAAAATAATTACAAAACAAAAAGCTCTGGCTAGCAGACCAGGCGGAAACGAAAAGTTTCCTTGCCTGCCCTACTTGCCATAGCCGCAACGTTGTATGCCATTTGAGAAAACCGTGAAATACTTAATAATACTGACTTCAATTTTGTTTTTTAGTTGCTCAAATAATGCGACCGATACAATTACGCTGATTCCTGATGGATATACTGGACCTGTAAAAATTAGTCTTTGTGACGGAAACGGAAAAGAGGAAAAATTAGAAAACGGAAAACGGATTTATGAGATTGACACAAACGGACGTTTAACAACCAAATTCAAAGCCGAATTTGGATGGCAGTTTAATAAATATTATTACATAAATAAAAACAAAAGACAAGAAATCCGATTTATCAACTTTTATGAAAAGGATGTGGAATTTGACAAGGATTCAGTTTATGTCTTTGGAGAACAGCACTCTGGAATTGGAAGTAGAACAGACAGTACTGGAACTTATCAAACTTGTCCGACTATAACTTTTTACGTCGGTAAATATGAAAATATTGAAAAGCGAATAAACGAATTGAATTTTTTCTCATTTGAAACTACGGAATTATTAAATGAAAAATAAAAAACGGCATACAACAATGTATAAAAATAATTGCTCTATTTTGGGCTTAACTAAAGGTCGTTGCAAGTTTACTACGTCTGATTTTCCTGCGGAAAATCCTCGCACATAAACCCGCAACTATTCTTATACTAACCGTTATGCATAAGTTAATAAACCCATGAACAGGAAAGAAGAAAGAAACAAATTAGGCATTGTTGAATGGGCTGTTATTATAGTTTCTGGTCTACTAATAATATTCTCGTTTTTTGCTCCTAGTATTTTCACAAAACCAAATATAAATGGAATTGACTTTACTGAAACTGGTCCAATAGGAGATACAATTGGAGGAATAATGAATCCCTTTATTGCAATTGCTGGAGTATTTTTAACATTCTTAGCCTTCTACATTCAATACAAAGCTAACAAACAACAGAGAAATTTATTTAGGCAAGAATTAGACTCTAACAAGTTTGAGAACCAATTTTATGAAATGTTGAGACTGCATAAGGAAAATGTAAATGAAATAGGCTTAAACATAGCATTGGACTCTGTAATTGGAAAAGATATCACTACAAGCTTTGAACAGATAAAAGGGCGTGAAGTTTTCGAATATTATCTCGAAGAGATTAAAATTATATACTACGTAATTAAGAAAAATTTTCTAACATCCTCCCCCGACGTACGAATTAAAATGGCATATAGCATATTCTTTCATGGTATTCCCCCCTATCAAACTAAACATGACGCAGACGAAGAAATTAAATCATTTGGAGAGGCACTAAAAAGTCTAGAATATATTAATAATGGAAATCGGCTTGCGGGAGAACGCGGGAATAAATATAAATTTCAGAAATACGTTTACGAAAAATCAGATTATCCTTCTGCCAAGGTTTTAAGCTATGACTTATTTCAAGGTCATTCAGCTCAAATAGCACATTACTACAGACATTTATATCAAACTGTAAAATTTATAACAAAACAATCCGAAGAATTCTTAACATATGAGGAAAAGAGAAATTATTTAAGAATATTACGTTCGCAATTATCAAATCAAGAACAAGCATTGCTATTTTACAACTGGAAATCAGAGTTTGGAAAAAGCTGGGAAAACAGCGAAAATAAGTTTTTTACAGATTTTCGAATGATACATAATCTGTATGATGGACTACTAATTTCAGACTTTAAATTAAAAGATTACTTTGATATAAATAGTAAATCTATCAGAACGGAGAAGAATCGAGATAGTGATAATCTATTTGAATCTCAGGACTGGTAAACCTATGCATAACAATGGCTATAGCAAATAGGGCATAAAGTGTTATATTAATGGCTTGTGTGTATTTGCTAAGTCCGCCAAATCTTTTGGATTTGGAAATTAAAAAAGAAAAATAATTACAAAACAAAAAGCTCTGGCTCGTAGACCAGACGGAAACGAAAAGTTTCCTTGCCTGCCCTACTTGCCATAGCCGAGACGTTGGCAACAAGCTGAAAAGATGAACAAAATTTACATAATATGCTTTATTGGAACACTTTTAATTGGCTGTAAGGAAAAGGTTAAAGAAGAAGTCGTTGATACATCAAAGGTGGCGTTTAATCAAATTCTTGCAGATGAACTTCTAAGAATGGTTGGAATAGACCAAATAGCGGCTGGTGTTCCGTCAGGAAAATACAAAGAACTGCCGCTAGAGGAATGGAAAAAATTTAAGGATAGTGTTTTCAGGACTCACGAAAAAAAAATGCGAAAAATCTTTAATAAAAATGGATTTGCTGGATATGATTTAGTTGGAGAAGAAGGCTCAAGGAGTTTTTTTTTAATGGTTCAACATTCTGACCACAATCCTGAATTTCAAAGTAAGGTATTAGAAAAAATGAAGGTAGAGGTAGAAAAAGACAACGCTAACTCTAGCAGTTATGGTCTTTTAGTCGACCGGGTGAATTTGAATACTGGAAAAGCTCAAATTTATGGTACTCAAGTAACTTACAATATGAATACAGGACAGGCTTATCCACGAAAATTAGCAGATAGTATAAACGTAAATGAAAGGCGGAAATCAATTGGACTTGAGCCAATTGAAGTATATCTAAATGACATGTCGGAGATGCACTTTGAAATGAACAAAGAGATCTATTTGAAGAAAGGGATTACTGAACCTTATTTATATCAAACCGAATAAAAGCCAGTTGCCAACAGAACCTATAAACAATACAGGCTTAGGTTTTAAACGCCAAGTTCTGTGTATTTTTATAATGTCGCGAAATCTTTGGGATTTCGCTTTGAGATAAAAAAAGAAAAAACAAAACCAAAAGATTTCGCTAGGTGCATGGCGGAAAGTAAACGTAAGTTTACTCCAGTACTGTTCATAGCTAAGACGTTGTCATCAATTACTCGAAAAAGTTTATTTTGAATGAAAAGATTTAACCAGACGATTACAATTATTTCCGTAATGGTAATAATACTTAGTCTTTTCATTTATTTAGACCACAAATCATACCTTAAAGTAAATCCGAATGATTCAGCCAATTCGGGAATAGGCTCTATGATGATATTCTTAGGTATGTTTTACATTACAAGAGGTATTGCAATTATCATGTTTATCCTAACGATTATACTCAATATTTTAAACAAGACGTATCTTAAATTGCATTTTTTCATTAACGTTATACTGCTAATAATAACCTTTGAAATAGTTTTTATTTTTGGAGAGATTTTTTAAAACCAATCACTAATTAATTGTTATTCAAACGGAATTATGACGTGGGCGGACATTACTCAGGCGTAGCTGTTACGTTGATGGACTTATTAGCAAGTTTGCGCAGATGGACTTTACTCAGACGGAGAGCAAACTAAAACGGAATCGAAATGCGCTTACTCGAACGTGTCGTAACTGATGACAACAATGCCTAAACGTAATGCGGACTTTAGGGTAAAACCGAAAGGTCTGTGTATATTTATGAAGTCGCTAAATCTTATGGATTTAGCTTTGGACAGGAAAAAATAAAACTAAACAATAAGCTTTAGCTACGTCGGCAGACGGAAACGAAAAGTTTCCTTGCCTCCGCACTACGCTTAGCCGAGCCGTTGTACCACATTAGAAGAAACTTAAAACTGAATGGGAATATTTAGTAAAAAAGAGAAATGGAAAAACTATAGCGGGAATATTAATATTTACTCTGATTTAAAGAAATCTGATATACCAAAAATAATAGCTGAAGATAATATTCATTCTCTACAACTTTATCAATTCCAGAACCCAAAAAAACAAACTTGGGAAACTCTTAATGAATTTTACAAACAGTACCCAGATATTAGACTCCGTGTTTTATGGTATGACATTCAAGATTTATCCTTCTACAAAGAAATTCCAAATATTAGAAAATTCTCAATAGCATCATACAACACCAAAGACTATTCGCCACTCCTTTCCAATAAAAAACTAAAGCATTTTGGAATTGAGGAAACCAAATCGACAGCAGTTGACCTTTCATTTATAAAAGAGTTTAAAGACCTTGAATCACTATATGTGGATGGAATGAAAAAAGGATTGGAAAATGTCCAATACTTGAAAAAGTTAAAGGTTCTTACTTTTAGAGGTGTAAAAATGAACAATCTCGATTTTATATCGGAATTAAGCAATCTTGAGGAACTGAATTTACTTTTTGGTAGTTATAAAAATCTTGAATCAATTTCTCATTTAAAGCAATTAAAATCTATAGAATTTAGTCGTGTTAGACAAATTCCAAATTTCGAATTTTTGAATTCATTAGAGAGTTTAGAAAAAATTGAATTTGAAGGCATGTCCAAAATGGAAGAGATTCCTGACTTATCTAAATTAAAGAAGCTGAAAGGCATACACGTTCAAAACAATCTTAGACTTCGAAGTATTGAATCCATCAGTGATATTCCGAATTTAAAATTATTCTACTTGTCGTTCCCCGAAAACGGTAAGTCAATTAACCGGAAGAATTTGATTGAACAATCAGTTCAAATTTTACTAAAATCAGAAACAATTGAATACACGTCAATCATGCACTGGACTGATGAGAAAACAACGCAAAAATTGACCGAAAAGGGAATAAAACCATGGCATTGGGAAATAAAAATATAACGTGGTACAACAAAACCTATAAACAATACGGGCTAAGTCTTAAACGAAAGGTTTGCGTATTTTTATGAAGACTGCAAAATCTTTGGGATTTTGCTTTAAACAATAAAAGAAAAAACAAAACAAAAAGATTTCGCTATGTGCGTGGTGGAAAGCAAACGCTAGTTTGCTCCCGTACTGTTTATAGCTAAACCGTTGTAGTTAATTATAAAAACATACCAAAATCAACTTTCCAAATGGATTTTAAGCGAATCAATATAATTATCATGTTTATGATTTCCGCTACAATTTTGTCTTGTAACAACTCAAATCAGAAACTGACAGCATTTTCTGATTACAAGAAAAATGTTAGCTCAAGAGTATTCGAAAATTTCCCAATTGACAACGAAAATTTTGGAAACCCTTATATAGTTACTTCTGTTAATCCGAGCATTACAAAAAGAAGATATTCTGGGCTTTTTGTAACGTATCAATTTGAAAATGTGATTGAGTTTAAAAAAAAGATTAAAGAACATTCAACAATTACAAAACATAATATTAAAGTAGGCGCAAAAGAGTCTTTTGTAATACCAGATTCCTTAGTTAACAAGGTTACCAATAGAATACCAGTACCTAGTTTGAACGACAAATTTAATTTTCTCAATAAACTCATAAGCCCTGAAGAAAGTAGAATTTTAATATTTAACTATGAAAACGGAAATTTTTTTAAACCACCTTTTGATGGTGGAACGGACATTGATTACGAATATATTGGATACTCAAATGGATGTATCGCTGATGAAGAAAATCTATATATAACCTATTGGACAATGGTTTGGTAAATAGTGTACGCAAAAATAACTAACTACAACACAACCTATAAACAATACGGGTTTCGGGCTTAATCGAAAGGTTTGCGTATTTTTATTAGGTCGCGAAATCTTTGGGATTTCGCTTTGACAGTAAAAAAGAAAAAACAAAACCAAAAGATTTCGCTATGCGCGTGGCGTAAAGCAAACGCTAGTTTGCTCCCGTACTGTTCATAGCTAAACCGTTGTAAACCATTTGGGCAAAATGAAAATTTCCAAAAACATCAATAACATTGTCTGGTTTGACTCATCAAATAATTTGATAGTAAAAACAAATGGAAATATTACTACGTTTGACGATAAGCAACTTGGAAAAATAGAAGATGCTAGAAAAGTATTCATAATTGAAAATGAAATAATAGTATTAAATAGTTTAAATCAGGCATTCTCACTAAAAACAGCTATTCCATTTCTAACAGGTCAACGAATTTCTTTAATTACCGAAAAATATTTATTGACTTATGAAAAAAGCACTCCTCGATCTTATCGGGTATATTTAAATAATAAAAAGTCACTAATTTATGAACAAAACGAACCTTTTGGAAGAAATATTTTCGGAGATTTAGCAGTAGATGGAATTGGGAATTCCGAACTAATATCTATCAAAAACTTAGCGGATAATTATTCATATACTTTCAATTTATCAGAATTAGACAAATATCAAAATAACTCGCTAAACTCAAATTTTGAGGTTATGGAATTTTTTGATGTTTATAAAAACACGCTTATTTGTTCTTTAAATAATGGAGGCATCCTGTTATTAGACCTTTTAAACAAAAAAGAAAAAGTTTTTTTAAAAGATGCTAAACTTATTTCGGGACTTTTTCCAAGTAAAGCAAATAGCCATATTATGGTTTAAGCCATACAACATTTATAATAATTGACGTAAATAAAGGTAGCTTACTAAAGCAGATAAATTTAGAAACCGAACTAAAACGGATAGCGAATATTCAGAAAAATTCTCCAAACTGGCTTTCAATAGGCACCTCTTTATATGAAAATGGTTTTTTTTATTTCTATGCCGACAAAAATTTAGTCGGAATTTTTGATACTGAAAAAGAAATAATAGTTGATTATTTCAGATTCAATTTTACGGACAATGCGATACAATTAAAAGCAGGAAAGGAAAGTTTACAAATAACTGATGGTAAAATTTATTGTCTGGATAATTCGAATGCAGTTCATATTTTGGAAAAATAAAAACGGTTTACAACAATGCCTAAACGTAATGCGGACTTTAGGGCAAAACCGAAAGGTCTGTGTATATTTATAAAGTCGCTAAATCTTATGGATTTAGCTTTAGAATAGAAAAAAATAAATCAAAACAATAAGCTTTAGCTTCGTGCTCAGACGGTAACGAAAAGTTTCTTTACTTCCGCACTACGCTTAGCCTAGCCGTTGTAGCCAATTAAACAAAACTGTAACAATTTTAAAATTATTTAATCTTTAGACTATAAACGTAATTTTAAAAACTATGAACAAATACATTACTCTCATTTTTTGTTTATCCTTTTTAGGATTTATCACCGCACAAGAACACAAACCTCAATCTTTTTTGAAATATACTGAAACTATCGATTCCCTTATGCAGATTAGTTATGAAAGAGGAATTTTTAATGGTAATGTATTAGTTACAAGAAATGACTCTATTGTGTATCAAAAATCATTCGGATACACAGACGGTTCAGGACAATCTGAGCTGACAAAAAAATCTATTTTTATGCCAGGTTCCATTGCAAAGGAATTTGTTGCCGTTTCTATTATGATATTAATTGAGAAGGGTGATTTGCATTTAGACGACAAGCTTTCACAATTTGATTTAGGACTACCAGAGTGGTCAGAAAAAGTCACCATTGAACATCTTTTAAACTATGTTGGTGGGATTCCCAAAATTGACTGGGATAATGTAAAAAATGAGAAAGATATATTAGAAGACTTACAAAGTTTGCCTAGTTTGTTATTTGAACCAGGTAAAAGTTTCCATTATAATACCAATAGTATTTTTCTTCAACAAAGAATAATCGAAAATGTTACGAAAAAATCATTTCAAGATTATGTAAAAGAGAATATAGTCAACCCTTTACAAATGACATATGTCGTTTTTGACCCCGATTTCGATTATCCAAATAGAGCCAGAAGTTTTGACATTTATAAAAAAAATGCAATTGAGTTTTACGCAAGTAAAGGTTGGTTATGGACTACCACAGATGATATGAACAAGTGGGTTACGGCTTTAAATAATAATAAACTGATTTCAAGAAAATCCTTAAAATTGCTTTTAAAGAATCAATATTTTGAAAATGAAAGCACAATTCTTGGCGGTTCTGATGATTTATTTGAAACACATACTCACGGTGGTCAATCCTATCAATTTGAATCAATTTATATAAGTGAATTCAAGGATGACCTCAATATTATATTGATGTCCAACCATAAAAATCAAGTACCGGAAATAGCCCACTCTGTATATGACATAATGAAAGACAAAGCTTTTACTTTACCTAAAAAATCTATATATCGGGCAATAAGGCAAAAATGTTTAGAGAATATTAATGAAGGAGTCAAATACTATTACGCATTAAAAGAAAGTGATTATGACATCTATAGTTTTGAAAACCCAAATGAATTGAATAGTCTCGGTTATGATTTATTATCATTGAAAATGATAAATCAAAGTATAGAAATATTCAAATTAGCTGTTTCTGAATTTCCAAGCGATGGTAACCTTTATGATAGTTTGGGAGAAGCTTATTATACAAATAAACAATATGAATTGGCTCTGTTAAACTATAAAAAGTCATTGGAGTTGAATCCCAAAAACACAAATGCTGAAGAGATGATTAATAAGATACCAAAAAAATAACTGGCTACAACACCGTATATAATTTATTGCTAGTTCTAGCCTACTTACGAAAATCCTCGCGGATTTTCTATTCGGTTTTTATTTGCTAAATTACGTGCTAAACCACGCAACAAACCATATACAAACACGTTAGCTGTAATTTAAAGGAAAATCATAACACAAATTGAATTTTTATTTGTATTTAATTGATATATCAAATATATTTGTATCAAATAAATAAAAATGATAGAATTACCATCACAAACAATTTTCTACACTATTGAAAAAGGCATTAAGGAATACAGGCGATTTGCCCAAAGAAACCTTAATGAAACGATTGAAAATATAACCATAGACCAAGCACTATTACTGATATTCCTAAACAATCATCCCGAACTCTCTCAAAACGAAATTGGAGAATTGGTATTCAAGGATAACGCTTCGGTAACGAGAATGATAGAACTAATGGCAAAAAAGGATTATTTAAAAAGGTCAGTCAACGAAAATGACCGAAGAAAATATAATTTGTCGATAACAGACAAAGGACAAAATATACTCACGGACTTGAGTGATGTAATTGCATCGAACAGAAAAACGGCTCTTAAAGGCATTGCCGATGATGAAATAGCCCAATTAAAAAACACTTTGAACAAAATAATAAACAACTGTAACACAAAATAATAATGAAAAAAATATTTCTATTCTTAATACTATGTCTAATTAGTCAAAATATTACTATTGCTCAAGAGTTAAAAAAGAAAGATAAAAAAAAAATTATTGCATCTGTAAGTGATTTGCTAATTACAAATTACGTGTTTGAAGAAAATGCGATTTCAATGTCTAAGCTTCTGGAAAAAAATCAACAAAATGGAAAATATAAATCATTTAGGTCCACAAAAGATTTTATTTCTGCCTTAGTTTCAGATATTCGTTCTGTAAATAACGACCAGCATTTGGATATTTATTATCGCCCTAAGGAAAATAATCAACCCGAAAACAATTCTTCTTTACCAAAATCACTTCTTGAAGAACGTGGCTCTAAAAATAATTATGGTTTAAAAGAAGTGAAAATTTTAGACGGAAATATTGGTTATATAAATGTTTCAAATTTTTCATTAGGCAATTTCCTTGAGCAAGCTAAAATTGCAGTATCATCCGCAATGAGTTTTGTGAAAAATACAGATGCTCTAATCTTAGATATGAAAAATAATCCAGGAGGAAGTAATGATTTAACAATATACCTTTTGAGCTATTTTTTTAGTGAAACTAAACAACCTCTTTGGGATGCTTATCACAGACCTTCAAATAAAACAACTAAGTTTAATACTGTAAAAACAAATGGCGAAAAATATCTAAACAAACCTTTATATATACTTTTAGATAATGGTTCATTCTCTGCACCAGAAGCTTTTGCTTATTCTCTAAAACATTATGAAATGGCTACTGTAATTGGAGAAAAATCATATGGTGGTGCACATCCAAGTTTGGTTTATAAAATTAATGACGAGTTTTCAATATTAATTCCAACAAGTAGAATAATAAATCCGATTACAAAAACAGATTGGGAGCAAAAAGGAGTAACACCAAATATTGAGACTTCAAGTAAAAAGGCATTGATTACAGCCCAAATTATTGCGCTAGAAAAACTTAATGAATTAAACAAAAGAGTTGAGTACGAAAATTACATTAAAACCTTAAATTCTATTAAAGAACCTTTAATTATAGACGAAGCTATATTATCAAATTATTTAGGCAAATACGAACTTGCAAAAGACCGACATTTGACGATAACCAAGAACTGCGAATTTTTATTCGGGCAAATGACAGGAGATAATAATAAAATTAAATTAATTGCTTTAGACAAAACGAGTTTTAAAGCTGAAAATATGGACGCTCAAATAAAATTTAATATGGCCGAAGAAGGAATAGTAAATGGACTAACTTTCTCAATCGGAAATAATAATATGGAAGCAACTAAAACGGAATAAAAACTACAGCTAACACCGGCTATAGTTCATTGCTTCTGACTTTCCTCTCGGAAAGTCCTCGCAAA
>JAHDFQ010000157.1:8109-11827 GCA_020628085.1 Saprospiraceae bacterium | reverse complement strand
GAAAACACCATCGTTTTACGTTCAAGTGGTTATGCTGATTTTGCAGGAACGAATACAGCTACTGGTCGAGGTTCTATTACCGCTATTTTGACGGTATTTCAAGGAACATACCAACTAGCTATTCGTGACTTATCAGATGTGGATATGACGGGTGAACGTTGTGATGGTTCTAATGGTGGCGGTGGTGGAAACCCACCAACTGGCGATGCAGAATTAGAAGAAGGATTCAATACGACGGTTCAGTATGATCCTATCAATTTGGATGGTTGGTACAATATTGCAGTTGAAGGTTCGGATGAAGAACGATGGATTGGAAATGAATTCAATGGTAATAAATACGCAGATGCTTCAGCGTACAATTCTGTTGATCCCGAATTGGATTTGTGGTTAATCACACCAGGGATCGAGCTAGATGAAACTAAAACCATTCAGTTTAAATCCAATCAACATCACTGGGTTGATGGAAATGGAGCGTTTTCAGTATGGATTAGTAATGATTTTGATGGTTCAAATGTTCAAGCTGCAAATTGGGAACAAATCAATTGTAATTTACCAACAGGAAGTAATGACTGGTATGAATGGGTAGATTCAGGCGTTATAACTTTGAATGATTATTTCTCTAATGGAGAAGTTTTTGTTGCTTTCCAATACGTAGGAGAAGAGGCAGACGACGTTACAGGTTTCCAATTAGATGATGTTATTGTAAAAGGACAATAATTTTCTATTTATAGAAAAAGGTATGTTGTGTAATATTAGGAAAAGCCAACAATTATAAACATATTTATAATTAAATCTTTAATAAAATGGCAACAGTTGATAATATAAGAAACGGATTAATTGATAAAATACTGTCTATAAAAAATAGAGAGTTTTTAGAAGCCTTAGATAAATTAGTCGCTTTCAGCTCATCAGAATCTGCTAATATTGAACTAACCAACGAACAGAAAATTATGTTAGAAATGAGTGAAAAAGATATTGAGGATGGAAAATTGATTTCTCAAGAGGCTATGAATAAAAGGAATCTGGAATGGCTAAACGCAATATAGTTTGGACTAGAACGGCAGATATACAGTTTATAGGAATTTTAGAATATTGGGTCAAGAAAAATAAATCGACTACATATTCAAAAAAACTTCTAGAGTTAGTTTCAGAAAGAACGAAAGAAATTGCAAGAAACCCTTTTGTTTTCAAGTTGACAGATTTCTCAAATGTAAGAGTTGCCTCCTTAGGAAATTTCAGTATATACTATAAAATTTTTGATGAGGAAATTATAATAACTGCTTTTTGGGACAATCGACAAGATTCAAAAAAACTGTTGAAAATATTGCGAAATAAATAATATCATAGATATTTGAATAATCCTTAAAAGGGAGATGACTTGATGTTGTCTCCCTTTTTTAGTAGATTTATGTCCTAAATCATCCAAAAGAATCAATGCTATGGCAGTTTTACATTTTCAAAATGATACATTATTAGACGCAACAACTGCGGCAGCAGATCAAACCGTCGAGTATACGGATGTTGGTATTGGCAAGCCACTCTGTGTTCAAATCGTCAATATTTATACGGGAAACGCTCCTCAAAAATTATTGGGTGGAAAACCTGATATTTTGGTGGTGACAGGAACTAAAAGCCCTGCGAGTTACGACGCTTCTCAGCGAGCGATCAATATGATCAAAAGAAGAGTAGAAGATTTCGACTATTTAAATCCCGATGATGCGTTTACCGAAGGTACTTCAATTGTTTACTATACACCTATATTAGAAGAAGGCGAATTGACCTTTTCTTTTGAATTGATTGCTGAAAAAGTAAGCGGAAAAGCATATAAACAAGTCAACGGTTTATTGAAAAGTACGGCTAACTTGCCTTTATTTTTGACGTCTAAGACAACTCTATTAGCAGGTTCTGGTATCTCTAATATGATGCAGTCCCTTGGAAAATTAATCTTTGAATCATCAAAACCTTTCTTAAAAGACTCAATCAAATTTAGAATAGATATTGGTGGATTTCGAGAATCGAAGCCTGGCATTAAAGTAATATGTTCTCCAAAAGATGAAAAGAAACTAGCCAATAAATATATCCCAAAACTGAAAGTTGGGTTAAGTGGCGATGAAAATTATTATCTAGTCAATAAATCAACAGATGAAATTTACGACGGTGACATACCATATATCATCGTCAATATTGATGGAAAAGAGCGAAAAAAATTAACTAATTTTCAACCAAAAGTCGCTTCCGCCTCTACACTTTCCCGATTTTATGGTGAAGACCAAGATAATCGAGCCATCAAAACTATTGAAACTTCTTTACAACTACAAAATGATTTAAGTTATTTAAAGAAGATCAAACAACTCGAAAAGGGATTGAAAAAGATGGATACGACTTCTGATGAATATATCAAATGTACAACATTAGTTAAGGCATATCGGAAAAACATCCAAAACGATGAATTATCGGCTGCCATGAAAAAAGAAGATGAAGGAGAACAAGTATAAATATACTACGAAGCCATTGCCATTCCAACTTCTTCAATTGGAATACGTAAATTGACGCCTTGATCTTTATATGCTTTTGGTGAAAAACCTGTAACTCCTTTAAATTGATTGGACAAATGCTGTAAACTTGAGTAGCCCAATTTATAAGCAATTTCTTTGATACTTAAATCATTGTATTGAATCAGTTCTTTGGCACGTTCGATTTTTTGAAGAATATAAAACTTTTCAACCGTCATGTCAGACTTCGTCTTAAAAACAGAACGCAACTGTGTGTAGGGTAAATCTAAGGACTGACTAATATATTCACTCAAATTAGTCTTCGGTAAAAACTCCGATTGATGCACAAAAGAAACAATGGTCGTTTTAATTTTTTCTACCAAAATATCATCTTCTGATTCCAATAACTCTAAACCAAATCGTCGTAAAGCAATATTCAAATCTTCATCAGAGTGAGAATAAGGATTAGCTAACACGACCACTTCGCCTAATTCTAAATTGAGAATCTGA
The DNA here is from genome assembly GCA_020628085.1 of Saprospiraceae bacterium. Classification (GTDB taxonomy): domain Bacteria; phylum Bacteroidota; class Bacteroidia; order Chitinophagales; family Saprospiraceae; genus JAHDES01. The sequence goes on along the minus strand of JAHDFQ010000157.1, from coordinate 8,825 downwards.
AAGTGTGCATCTTCAAAGATGTTTTGGACAACCATGATGCAACGAGTACACACCATGTGCTTGATATTATATATTTTTTGGATTGGATTTTCCATCTTTTAGTCTTTTTGCAGCATTAAGATTATGACTTAACACTATTTATTAAATCAAAAAAAACAAAGATTACATACCAGAAAGACTCATATACACACATAGAAAATGTGAATAAAGCAGAGGTATGCAATACTTAAACTAAAAGAAAAATCAAATAAGAAAGGACTCAAACAAGAGAAAGCGATCCAAAGAATGTGCCTGATGATAGCCTTCGAGATAAGAAGATTGGTAGTGATGTGCTGTTAAAAAAGCCTTTTTGGACAACTCTTGAAGCAAACCTAAAGTATGAAAAGTCGTAGGAATCACTTCATCATCTACCGAAAAACCAATAAGGTTCAGTGAGTTGGCAGAATAAACAGCGTGTACGGTAAGTTGATAAATGGAATTATCTTCGTTTGAAGATTCTTCCTCTTCATTAGAAGTAGTGTTTTCTGTTTTAAAATCAAATTGATAGCATAATTCTGTTGATACAGTATTGCCATAATCTCCCATTAAGAACGAAAACATCGGACTTAGTAGAAGGAGAAGAATCAATTTTATTTTACGTGATGGTGAAAACATGAATTCAAATATACAACTTATTATATGAAGATACTTACAAATTTATACATTTTTGTTATATG
>JAHDFQ010000157.1:0-8009 GCA_020628085.1 Saprospiraceae bacterium | reverse complement strand
ATGACAAGAACTATTCCGAAATGCAAAGAACTTGATTTGTTACTACAAATCAAGTTCTTTCTGAAACTTAGAAATATAAGAGATCATTAAATCATTCAAAAATCAGATCATTAATAATTATTAAATACTACAAATTCCGAGCAGCAAAGGTATCACCTTGCGATAAATCTCCCGTTTCCAGACCTTTTCTAAACCAGCGAATACGTTGAGCGGATGTTCCGTGTGTAAACGAATCAGGAACAACATAGCCTCTAGCGCGCTTTTGGATCGTATCATCACCAATAGCATGAGCGGCATTCATCGCTTCTTCAATATCACCATCTTCTAGAAAGTTATACATTTTTTGTCCATGGTGCGCCCAAACACCTGCCAAGAAATCGGCTTGTAATTCTAAGCGAACAGATAAATTATTATATTCTTTTTCAGAAATCCGACCTCTTTGCGATTGAACTTCTCTCGTAATACCCAATAAGTTCTGAACATGATGTGCTGCTTCGTGCGCTACCACATACGCCATTGCAAAATCACCTGGAGCATTGAATCTATTTTTGAGTTCTTGATAAAAACTTAAATCAATATACAGTTTTTGATCGCCAGGACAATAAAAAGGTCCCGTTGCAGCACTTGCAAAACCACAAGCAGAGTTCACTTTATTTTCAAATAGAACAAGTGTTGGTTCTACATATGCACGACCAAGTTGTTCGGGAAAAATTTTATTCCAAACATCTTCGGTGTCTTTTAATACTGTTTTTACAAAATTACCCAAATCGTCGTTGCCTTGCTGCGTATTGGTCGTTTGAGTAGTTGGGGCAGGCTGTTGTACCTGTGATTGCTGCAAAAAAGAGGACGGATCACCTCCCAACAAAGCGACGATAATCGCAATAATAATCGTTCCAATCCCAACTCCACCAGCAATTCGTCGTCCCCCTCCGCCACCTCGGCGGTCTTCTACATTTTGACTTTTTTCTCTATTTCTCCAACGCATACTATGTTGTTTTGATTTTTTAAAGAATACTCAAAAATAGTTTATTTTTATATCTATGAAAAAAAATATCTACCATTCTAGCATTTTAAACCAAAAAATATTAATTTGTGGTTATAATTGCAGATTCTGACAACAAGCTTCACATATCGTTTAATTGCCATTTTCATGGCGTCTATCGTCTTAGTAAGTTCTATAGGTCTTACTACAGACAGACATTTTTGTGGTGGACAGATAAAGTCTTACAGTTTATTTGGCAAGGCAAAAACTTGTTACGAGTTAGTTAATAAGGAAACACAGCTAAGCTGTGTTAATTCAGAGATTAATAGATATGATGGTCTAGCGATAACCAAGACACCCTGTTGTGAAAGTAAAACAAAGCGTTTTCAGATTGATGCAGATACCTCGCTTTCTACGACTGATTTTTCTCCAACTCAAGTACAGTCTTTTATAGTTGCGTTCGCAACAGTTTTTAATATGAGCAGTCTACCAAGGATTTGTGTAGATTATCTGAATTATAAACCACCACTGATATTTCGAGATGTATTAGTCTTGATTCAATCCTTTCTTTTATAGGTCTTTATAACTTAAGTGTACAAATGCTTCTTTGTGTTTGTATCTACTCTTCAGTATACTCAGGTCATTTATTTCGATTTGAGTACTATCATTTTATACAATTATTGTAACCCCCCGATTTTAATTAATGATTTTGATCGCTACAGCTTAGAATGAGTACATAGTATTTATGTGCAATTGTTGTTTCATCTTGATTAGCTGCATCATTTGATTGCAATCAATATGTTACGTTAAAGTGAGTAGACAAATATATAATAAAAAATAAACAGATGGGAATTACTAATTGTAGACTATGCAATAGTTCAAATACGGTTGATTTTTTGAGTTTACTACCTATGCCAACTCAAGATGGAAATATGGCTGCTAGTGAAGCAGAAGCATTAAGTATTGATAAAGGGAACATTGATTTAGTTCTATGTAAAAACTGTGGTTTTATTCGTAACGAAGGTTATGATTCCAATAAAGTAAGTTTTGATAAATATGATTTTTCAAACGATCAGTCCCCGTTATTTAGAGCCTATGTTCATGAACTAACTGATCGATTGATGGAGCAGTACCATTTGCAAGGAAAAACCATTATTGACATTGGTTGCGGTGATGGTGTATTCTTACAGATGCTTTGCGAAAAAGGATCAAATAAGGGAATTGGAATAGACCCTGGTTTTGATAATAGTAAAAGAAAACATTCTGCTCATATAGATATTCAATATATTCAAGATTATTATTCTAACGAATATGCTCATTTAAAACCTGATTTTATAGCATGCAGGTTGGTCATTGATTTATTAGATGATCCAATGCAGTTTGTTCGGATGGTTCGTGAAAATTTAGAAGACCGAATTAATACGGTAGTGTACTTCGAAGTACCTAATGCTATGCATACATTAAAAGATAAAATTATTTGGAATATAGTATATGAACATAGTGTATGGTACACGGTAGATTCGTTACGATATCAGTTTGAATGTTGTGGCTTCGAAGTTTTAGATGTTAGAACTTGTTGGAATGATGAATTTTTAGGAATTGAAGCACGTCCTCGACCACTTCCTATCAATAAAGCAAACCTGCGGACTTTGTCTAAAACAGTTGAGGGTTTTAATTTAGATTACCAAAAACTACTAAGAAAAAGTCAAGTAAGAATTGACAATATCAAATCGAATAAAGAAAAAGTATTGGCTTGGGGAGCAGGTGCCAGAGCGGTGACTTTTTTTAATTTGTTTAATGTTAAGAAAGAAATACCATACATTATAGATATAAATCATAAACGACATGGTAAGTACATACCAGGCAGTGGTCAAAAGATTGTTTCACCTGATTTTATTGTTGAATACCAACCAGATTTAGTGATTATCACTAATTCAACTTATGCAGAAGAAATTAAAGATCATATCCATTCACTGGGTTTAACCCCTAGATATTGGATTTTATAATATCAACTAAAATTTTTAAGTATGAAAAATGTAAAAGAGATTTTACTATTCTTCTTTATCTTTATAATGATTTGTGGTATGGCTTGTAGTGGTAACAATGCGCCCCAAACAGATCAATCAGGTAAAGAATATACCTCTACCTACATCTGTCCAATGCACTGCGAGGGTAGTGGTAGTGCTGAAACAGGAGAATGTCCCGTATGTGGAATGGATTATGTCAAAAATAAGGATGCAAAACATTAATGAAACGCTTCAAGTAATTTATTAAATCTTTAAATAAAATTAATACGTGCATTTAAGACAAAACGGATTTAATTAATTTTCTACATACCTTAACAGATGAGACTTTTTTAAAAGAACCCGCATATCAAACACCCTTTTAGATAAAACTAAATTTAATCATTAAATATATTGAGAACTTGACATAAAAAGACCCCAAACAAACACGAAGGCTCATTTGGGGTTACTATAACATACAAAATTACTTTAGTTTTGGTACTCCAATCGGATCATTTCACTTTCGTCAAGATCAGAATTGAGTACAATGGTTTTACGAACGCCTTGGAAATAATACCGTACAGCAATCGTATTTGGGGGTACATCACCAAGATTCTTGGCATGTAGGATTAGATAATTTTCTCCTTCCTCATTCAAATCTACCAAGATTTTCATAGGGCGTTTTTCCAACGTTCGATCTTTAACAATCCAATTTCCATTGAAATTTAGAGAAATTATATCTCCGTCTTCTTGTTTGTTATCATATATTTCTAATAATAATTTTTTCTCATCTACCGCTATTTTTTGTTGTCGAACTACTACATTTCGATTATCCAATTTAGCAGGTAATGCCTTAATGATCTTCTCTTGATTAGGAATATTTATTTCCTTTTTCGGATAAATCACTTTATAGTAATGTGGTTCTTCAATAACCGATAGTTGTGTTGGGTTTGCCAAAGCTATAAATGCGTTGATATTTTTGACCAAACCGCTTCCATAACGATTAAAACTAGAAGCCAATTCTACATTATGGTAAAAGTAGGCTTTTCCATAAAGAGCATACTTTTCTTGAAAATCAGGAATATCAATAAATTTTTGAGTGAAATTCTGAATTTCAATAGCTGCTGTTAATACAGCATCATAATGTCTGTTTCTAATTGGAGTTGCCTGCAATGCACTAATTTGAACTTTTAAATTTGTATTTAAATCTGGAATTTCTCGCGTCATTCCAAAATGCAAACTTTCCATGATGGACTCAATCGTTTGATGGATATTTTTAAATCCAGCGATTTGAGTGTTAAACTTCGTATCTTTTATGGTAATATTTTTAGCATGCACCGTGTTCAAATCACTAAACAATGCTTCTTTTCCCGCATAAAAATTATCAAATAAATCGACACAACGTTCTAGTTTGATGTAAATTTTTGCTTGGTTTTGTGTTAAACTTAAATCATTGGTCGCAATTAAATCCTCTATTTCAAATCGAATCGTATTGATCTCATCAATTACCGCTTTCAATTTTTCTAATGATCCGTTTAACAAAATAGCATCCGACGTTGCTAAATTGCTACTTTCCTTTACAGCTACATTATACCAATCATAAGGTGATTTTTCATAAAACCAGTTATCGGGATCAACAAAAATTTCTTTCGGAAGATCGCTATTTCCATAAAAATTCAACTGATCGTTCTGTAAATCAACGTATTTGTTAACTTCTTGATTAAAATTTTCAAGTAAACGATGTACAATCAATAACCCGTGAATACTTTCATTGGTAAATTGCACATAGTTGTTCAAGGCTTTAACCTGCTCCGTCTGCGAGGCCTGTGCCATTGTTGAAAAACTCATTCCCACTATAAGGAGGATTGCTAAGAATTTTGTTATGTTCATCAGTGACTGTTTTCAGAATAGGTATTTGATCTTCGTTTGCTCATCATTTTAACAATCATATTAAATAACGCTAAAATGTACCTAAACTATTTTATGATAGTGATTCAAAAAATGTGCTGAATTTGAAATTAATGCAGTATAACTCGTAACACAGCCTAATGACTATGACACAAATCTATGTTACACGGCTTGATAAATGTATTATCTAATGGTCGGTTGTGGGAATAATGAACTAAGTTAAACGCATAATATGAATGCTGTTAATTAGTCTTTTTCGGTATGGGAAGTGTATCTTATGTTATTAAGATATTTTATATATGATGGTGTTACGGAGCGTTTTTGTTTATGTTGCTCCAAAGATAAAAGATATTTAATTTTTTCTTAAAATATTATATATCGTGCAACCAAAATAAGAGATTTTGTATCTTTCACCAAGTAGATAAACAACAAGTTATTTATATACTCGTTTCATCACCAAATAAACTCAAAACTTTTTAGTTCATAACCAAACGACATTCAATTTTATGCAAAAGTATGTGTACACACTTATCTTTTGTCTTGGCTTTATTTATCATTCATCCGCCCAAAAGTATACAATTAGTGGATACGTAGAAGATGCCGAGACAGGAGAAAAACTCATTGCCGCTAATGTTTTTGATGCCAAAAGTGCATCTGGAACCATCACCAACACCTACGGCTTTTTTAGCTTGACCTTACCCGCCGATTCTGTTGAATTATCCTTCTCTTATATTGGATTTGAAACTCAAACTCAATGGATTGACTTAAAGGAGAATATTGATTTAAATATCCGATTGTCCTCAGTCGTTGCCCTAGAAACGGTAGAAGTCGTTTCTGATCGGTATGAACGAATAGAAGAAGAGACTCAAATGAGTCGAATTGATATTCCAATAGAACAGATTAAAAAAGTTCCTGCTTTGCTAGGAGAAGTCGATGTTTTGAAGACATTACAGTTATTACCTGGTGTGCAATCGGGAGGCGAGGGACAGAATGGTTTATACGTAAGGGGTGGTAGTCCCGACCAAAACTTAATTTTATTGGATGGTGTTCCTGTGTATAATGTATCGCATGTTTTAGGGATTTTTTCGGTTTTTAATGCTGATGCCATTAAGAATGTCACATTGACCAAAGGAGGATTTCCTGCTCGTTATGGTGGGCGGTTGTCTTCTGTTTTGGAAATCAATATGAAAGAAGGTAATAACCAAGAATTTCACGGTGAAGGGTCAATTGGCTTGGTTTCTTCAAAACTAACTTTAGAAGGCCCAATTGTAAAAGACAAAACTTCTTTTATCGTTTCAGGTCGTCGAACCTATATTGATTTATTATTAAATCCAATTATCAAATCAGCAGGAAGACAAGAAGGTGTTGATATCAAACCACAGTTGTATTTCTATGATTTAAATGCTAAAATTAATCATAAATTTAATGATAACCACCGCCTTTATTTGAGTGCATATACAGGAGCAGATGTTTTTAAAAACACTGTAAAAGAAGATGATTACAAAGTATCGGGTGGACTAGATTGGGGAAACATCATCTCAGCTGCTCGATGGAATTGGAAAATCAATAACAAACTGTTTAGCAATACCACTTTAACATACAGTAAATATGATATATCCATTTTAGCAAGTCAAGAAGAACTGCAATCTGATGGCTCAACAGAGGCTTTCACTGCCAAGTATAAATCAGGAATAGAAGACTTTGCAGCGAAAATAGATTTTGATTACCATCCGAATCCACAACATTATATCCGTTTTGGAACAAGCGCAACACATCACGAATATAGTCCTGGGGCTTTGGTCTTGAATGCTACTTTTGAGGATGCTCAACTGGATACGATTATTGGTTCGCAAAACACCAACGCTATGGAATACGCTTTGTATGCCGAAGATGATATGCAATTTGGTGCGTTTAAGATCAATGCTGGTGTACATGCTTCCGCCTTTTCCGTCGATAATCAAACCTATTTCTCGGTACAACCTCGTTTGGGAATGCGTTATTTGTTGAATAATAATGTAGCACTAAAGGCGTCGTTTAGCACTATGACGCAGTTTATAAATTTATTAACTAGTGAATCGTTAAGTTTACCAACTGATTTATGGGTGCCTAGTACTAGCCGAATTAAACCACAACAAGCATGGCAAGTAGCAGGTGGGGTGGCTCGAACATTTTTAGATGAGTATGAAGTGAGTCTGGAAGGATATTATAAACAAATGGACAATGTGATTTCTTTTAGAGAAGGAGCAAGTTTCTTGCTTGGACTAGACGCAGATTGGCAGGACAAAGTGACCCAAGGAACAGGGGAATCTTATGGCTTTGAATTGTTTGTACAAAAGAAAAAAGGAAAAACAACGGGCTGGATTGGGTATACATTAGCTTGGAACAATCGTCAATTCGATGAAATCAATGGAGGTCGAAAATTTCCATTTCGATATGATCGTCGTCATGATCTCTCCATCGTAGTTTCTCATGAATTTAATAAACGAATTTCGGCGAGTGCTGCATGGATTTATGGTACAGGAAATGCTATTACTTTGCCAATTTATAGCTATCCGATAGATTATACCTACAATAGCTATACTGATAATAATGGAAATATGTTTGAATTTGAAAACTTTAATGAGGTGGAGTCATTGGGTGATAAAAATGCCTTTAGAATGACCTCATATCATCGACTGGATTGTAGTATTGAGTTTCATAAAAAGAAAAAGCGATTTGAGCGAACGTGGGTGATTGGTGCGTATAATACCTATTGGCATCAAAATCCTTATTATGTAATTTCAGCAACGGAAAATGATGGAAGAAACGCCAATGGTGAACCGATCAACGAAAGACGGGTATTTAAAGAAATTAGTATTTTACCTATCATTCCATCTGTTGCCTATAAATTCAAGTTTTAAAAACGAAGTCAACCTAGTAACGAGTGAAAAATAAGTTGAACAAGTTAGAAATAGAGATTTGAAGTCAAGACGAGGCAAAAAACGCAGGCATAGCCTAGCTATGACGAGTATTTTTAACGAAGTATTGGCGTCAAAGATCATAAGCTAAATGTTCAAGTTATTGTTTAGTCGTTACTTAAATAAAAAAAATATGAAACATATAATTTATATCATCGC
>JAHDFQ010000156.1 GCA_020628085.1 Saprospiraceae bacterium | reverse complement strand
CATAATCGCTGCAAGAGCTAATCCTCCAATTCGCATCCAAGTCGCATTATCTTTTCTAAATTGATCTGATTTTTTTTGTAAAGCAGGGTCTTTTACTTTAAAAAAACCTCTGGAAAATAGATATAAATAAATTCCGAGTGCTAAAAATAATACTTCAATGATTAGTCCGAGGTATTCCATGTTCATTTAAAAATAAGAGCGAAGAGGTGACTGGAGTCACCTCTTCGCTTTCCGTTAAATAAATAATCTATAAAACGCTTTCAACCAAGCATTGCGCATTAAATATGCCCCTGCCATCGTCGGATGTACACCATCATTCGACCAATAGTCGGCAGGTGCTTCTTCGAGGGCTTCATCAAAAATGGTTTGATATTCCAATAAGACAGCACCTAATTCTTCTGCAACGGATCGAGCAGCACTTTGATAAGCAGTAAAAGCATCCCATTTCTCGTCAATCAATACACCTCCTTTGACTATAAAAGGTTCGCCGATAATAATTTTCACATTTTTACTAGCAGCTTGGGTGCGTTTGACTAAAAACTTTAAATTCTTTTTATATTCTGTAACAGGCATGTCGGCTTTTCCTTCCAGTGTATGCCAAAAGTCGTTGACGCCTACTAATAGACTTAGTACCGTTGGTCTTAAATGCAAACAATCTTCCATCCAACGATTTAATAAATCATCTGTTTTGTCACCCGAAACCCCACGATTATACAAACGTAAATCTATTTCTGGGTGGCGACCTAATAATTCGGGTGCAATCTGTCCCACATAACCGTATCCCATGCCTGCCACTTGATTGGCATAATAACTCGCTCGATCTCGACCAGCATCGGTAATGGAATCTCCTTGAAAAAGAATGGTCATTTTTTCTGGTATACGCTTTTTCATATTTACATCTTGATCAGATGCCAATAACTCCGTTCCAGCTAAAGCTAGTGGTGTCATCGCCATTCCTTTTATAATAGTTCGACGATTATTGTTCATGTTATTTATAGTTTATATTTCTTCAAAAAAACCTGTTTTTCTGTTTTTGCGTACGTTGTCCCAATTAAAGTAACGCCCATTCATAGCGACATATACACCTGGCGGTAGAACAGATGCAAAGGCCAAAGCAGAGCCCAAATTAAAAAATCCATCTGATGATGTTCCGAAAGCATACGGGATCATTGCCCCTGTTAAAACGATAGTTTTATCTTGAATATTGGCTTTTGCTAGCCATTCTGCTGTAACCACCATGGTATCTGTCCCATGTGTAATGATAATATCCGAGTACTTACATTTTCGACAGTTATATTCAATAATGCCCCGATCTTCGTCTGTCATTTCAAGACTATCGACCATCATTAAGGTTTTTACGTCAATATCGGGAGTACAACGTCCTCGCACAAACATTTCTTTGAGGTGCGTATCTTTAAAAAAAAGTTCACCCGTGATAAAATTATATTCTTTATCAAATGTTCCTCCTGTTACATATACTTGAACCATAATTTATTTATGGATTATAATTTGTAAGGTTTGTTCTTACAAATCGCTTTTTGAGAATCAATAAAATTGGAATAAACGACATTAATTTTAATATTAATAAAAAATTGAAAAAATCTTTCTAAAAGAATTGATTTCTGATAAATTTGTGCGCATTACAAGAAGTTGGGAGGTTTAGTTTGATTGAACAACTCTTAAAACCAAAGACAGACTATTGAAAAAAAGAATAAATAAAACTAAGGTACTTTTTGTATTTCTTATGTTGGTTGGAATCGTTTACGGTATTTCTACCTTATTTACAGATCAAAAAGAACCACCTTTTCCCTTTGAAGCGAATTTAATTCGTTTGGATACGAATACTATTTCGAGTATTGAGGTATTTTTAAAATCAGAAGCTTTCGAGAAAATCACTTTTCAAAAAGAGTCGTCCGAGTGGTTGATTACAAAAAATAATTTTACGACAAAAGCCAATGTGGATAGTATTGAACAACTTCTCAGCACCATACAAAATATCCAAACAGATCGTATTGTAGCCAATCAACGGAATCAGTGGGAAAAATTTGGGGTTCAAGACCGCCATTCTAATCAAGTCAAAATATATGAAAATGGCATGTTAAAAGAAGATTTTCATATTACTACATCCTTATTTACTCAAACGAATATAGATACCGCTTTTATTCGTTTGTCTACAGAAAATGAGGTGTACGCTGTGCCGTCAATGGTGGGTCATTATATTGATAAAGGGTTTAGTTCTTACAGAAAAAGGAACATTTTAAATGTACCGATTCAGGATTTAATTCAAGTGGAGTTTATGAATAATACTTCTCTGGATACTATTTTGAGAAATAATGAGCATTGGACGTGGAATGGAAGCATTTTAGATTCCACAAAAATCACCAATTATATCAATGGACTTCAACAAGTTTCAGGATTTAATTTTGTGAATGATTTTGATGCTTTGAATAATCAGAAACGACTCCATCATCAAATAAAATTGACGTGTTCTAATCAACCTGAACCAATCTTAATTCGTTGTTATACTGATACTTTGCGAGTAAAACCGTTTATCATTCATTCTAATATGAATAAAGATGCTTATTTTGCTAGCGATTCTACAGAAATTTACCAACGCTTGTTTAAAAAGGTGGGCGATTTTATTAAATAATACTTACTTTTGTTTCCCAAATTAGAAATTATAAATCCACACCAAATTCAGACTGGATTAAAAAAGAAATAACATGTTCGAAAGTTTACAGGATAGATTAGAAGGAGCTTTTAAAAATTTATCAGGACAAGGATCATTAACGGAAGTGAATATTGCCACTTCTGTCAAAGAAATTAGACGTGCATTGGTAGCTGCCGATGTAAACTATAAAATTGCAAAAGAATTTACCGATAAGGTGAAAGAAGAAGCATTAGGAACTAGAAACATCCTTAATGCCGTTAAACCAGGCGAATTGATGGTCAAAATCGTTCAAGACGAGATGATCGAATTAATGGGTGGTCAATCAGTTGGTATCAATATCAAGGCAAAACCTGGAATTGTCTTGGTTTCTGGATTGCAAGGTTCTGGTAAAACGACTTTTTCTGGAAAACTAGCCAACTATCTAAAAGATAAGAAAAAACACAAACCTTTATTGGTTGCCTGTGATGTTTATCGTCCTGCGGCAATCAATCAGATAACGGTGTTAGGTGAACAAATTGGTGTTCCTGTTTATAAGGAAATAGAGAACAAAAATCCTGTTGATATTGCTAAAAATGCCATCGCTTTTGCTAAGCAAAATAGCCACGATGTCGTGATTGTAGATACAGCTGGTCGTTTAGCGGTTGACGAGGAAATGATGAACGAGATTGAAAACATCAAAAATACGATCAATCCAACGGAGACGCTTTTTGTGGTAGATTCGATGACGGGGCAAGATGCAGTCAATACGGCTAAAGCCTTCAACGAGCGCATCAATTATGATGGTGTAGTTTTGACTAAATTAGATGGTGATACTCGTGGTGGTGCGGCTTTATCCATTAAATATACGGTAGGAAAACCCATCAAGTTTGTCAGCATGGGGGAAAAAATGGAGACCTTGGATGTCTTCTACCCTGAACGGATGGCGCAGCGAATTTTGGGAATGGGAGATATTGTTTCTTTCGTGGAAAAAGCGCAAGAACAGTTTGATGAAAAAGAAGCGAAACGCTTAGAGAAAAAGATCAAGAAAAATAAATTTGATTTCAATGACTTTTTAAGTCAATTGAATCAAATTAAACGCATGGGTGATTTGAAGAGTTTGATAAATATGATTCCTGGAATGGGGAAAGCATTAAAAGACGTTGATATCAATGACTCGGCATTTGCTAAAGTAGAATCTATTATATATTCTATGACACCCCACGAAAGAGAGAATCCCGAAGTACTAAATATGAGTCGCAAAAAACGAATTGCTCGTGGATGTGGTCAAGGTATTCACGACATCAATGCTTTTATCAAACAGTTCGATCAAATGCGTAAAATGATGCATAATATGAGTACTGGAAAAGGTATGCCCGGTATGGGTGGAATGCCTAAAGGTGGCGCAAGGAGAAAGTTTAGATAAAACAGAAAACACCTATTATATCGCTTAGATTTATAAGCATTAAAGGCATGGAAACGACGTTTTCATGCCTTTTTTCATTGCGTTATCTAATCACCTTTTAAAGTTTATATCATTAATTTTCACCTTAGTCATCGCCTCAAGCCGGCTGGGCTTTTCATTTTTTTCATCGCCAAAAAAACGAAACAAAAAACGCTAGAAGAAATAAACTCCCTCCAGTCAAACAGTATTTCTTCCTCAGCCGCCACCAAAGAGCGACATTTACTCTCTTTAAACAATTACTGATTTGCTTTTTGGCTAAAAAGTTGTATTTTAGAAATATGATGACTAAATGTAACAATTGTATGAATACTACATATCTACCCATTCTAATCTTGGTGCTGCTACCTTTATTCGGTAATGCACAACTTGCCCCAAATTTCACTGTTACCAGTTCTGATAATGAAGAGATTCGTTTGTATGAAGATTTGTTAGATCAGAATAAAACAGTCGTTTTAAAATTCTTTTTTACATCTTGTCCTCCTTGTCGGGGTATTTCTCCATTTGTAGAAGATTTATATCAAGAATGGGGTGCAGGTGACCACGATGTAGAATTTATTAGTGTCAGTATTTTGGGATCTGACGATAATGCAGATGTAGCGCAATTCAAAATGGATTATGGGACAACTTTTCCTGGTGTGGGTTCGGATGGAGGAGCGAGTCCTGTTTCGGACACTTATCGAGACGGTACATTTGGAAACTTTCAAGCCACGCCCACTTTTGTGGTCATTGCACCAGATCGAACCGTTCAATTTGATCCTTTTGGGTCAGGATTTGCAGGTATAATTGCTGCCGTTGATGCAGCTATTGCCAATACAGGTGCTACGAAACCATCTGAGAATGAAGCCGTTTTCTTTTCAGCGAGCGGAAATGTATTTGGTGGAAATGGGGATATTTTTTTTGAACCCGAAATTCAAATAACCACCGAACTAGGTGTTGAAACCCAAACTCAAAATCCATTTTCAATTCATCAAATTGAGGAAAATACAGGAATAGAAATTGAATTAATCACACCTAACGATAATACACGTGGCTTATCCACATTCGATCTCGTTTTGATGAATAACCACATTTTGGGAATAGAGGAATTTCAAGAAAATTTTCAATTTTTAGCTGCCGACGTAAATGATGATGGCGTGATAAGCACATTCGATGTAATTTTGATTCGGCAACTTATATTGGCCTTTGAAACCAGTTTGCCCAACAATCGAAATTGGTTGATTTATCCGACAACTCCACAAGATTTATCCCTAACGGATACACCGAATAATACGTATACTATTAGCTCTATAACAGAAAACGCCTCCAATCTTAACTTTACGATCATTAAGGTTGGAGACGTTTCAGGTGATGCTTACATCGAACAGTAAATATAAGTACTCGTAATTTCTATTGCTTATTCAATGCCCAATCGTATTCTTTATACGTCACTTTGGCATCGTCATTGATTTCAGTACTCGAATATTGATTTAAATAATCGGTAATATCACCAAAATCTTTGGCGTACCAATCAAATATTTTTGAAATAGATACTTTGTTCTGACTAATGTCATTGAACTTGCTATTATTGATAAAGGTCTTCGCTTGTTTTTCAAAGTTCGATTCCAAATTATCGGCTGTCCATGCTTTATTTAGTAAAGTTGGACAAGAAACAGCTGCGCAATTGACAGCAAAATGAATTCGGGCATCTTTATATTTAGGACGTAAAATATCGTTTTCAATATTATTTAAAGAATAGGTTTTGTCTCCTAATGTGATCCATTTTTTATCCCAAGGTTTACCTCCTTCCAATTCTGTAATACTCGAAACAGGATAGTTATCCGTTATCATTTTGATAGTAAACGCGTTATAAGCATTAATCCAATACGCCATTTTCTTTTCTCTCGACCAGTCTGATTGAACAGGATTGTTTTTTAATTCATTCAAATATGTCTCAAACTTCGAATCAGATTGGAATCCTTTATAATTGACTTTTCCTGAATCCGATACATATTTTTGTAGTAACTCATTCCATTTAGAATGATTGAACTCCATTATTTCTTTAGATACTTTGTTCTTTTCATCCTTTTCTTTTGAAGTTGTTTGTGGAATTTCTTTAGTTACACTTAGCGGTTTTGTAGATGCAGCTTCTGATTTTTCTGCCTTCACTACCTGAGGCTGTTCCATTTCAACGTTTATGGGAAGCGCATTTTTAGATGGGGCTTCCTTTTGCACAGGTTTCACTACTTTAGTTTTGGTAACGTCTCTTTCCACTTCTTTTTGATTGGCAATGACTTTTGGTTGAGTCATGTCAATCTTTATTTTCTTACCTGTTTTGTCCAATACTTCCACAGATGTTTTTCCATCTTTGATGAAAGAAGTTGCATCAATTTGCACTTTTCCGTCCTCCGTTACTGATTTTTCAATAATAGGTATTTTAGCCTTAACGGAATCCATTTTGGATATTTCCATTTGTTTCACTTCTGTAGGAATTGGCTTTGCGTCAGTCACTTTTTTTTCTTCTTCTGTACAGGCTTGTAAAGAAAAGATGCTAATGATTGTTATTAAAAGTATATTTTTCATTTGTCTGAATTTTTATAAATAATTTACTTCGTTCTGAAACTATAACCCGTTACCCAATTTGGAAGTTGTTCAAAAAGTGATAATTGTTATCGTACGGACAAATATCTAACACCTATTCCTTTACATAATGCTCGTAGCCTTCCGCTTCTAACTTATTATATTTTTTCGCAACAGCGGCTTCTAATTCTTTCATATAATCTTCCATTTTTAATAGAATTTCGGGAAATTGAGTACCTAAAATTTGAGCAGCTAAAATACCTGCATTTTTAGCAGCATTTAAAGCTACCGTGGCAACAGGAACACCATTCGGCATTTGTAAAATGGATAAAATGGAATCCCACCCATCAATAGAATTAGATGATTTTATCGGAACACCAATGACTGGCAAAGGAGACAATGCTGCTACCATTCCTGGTAAGTGTGCTGCCCCTCCAGCTCCTGCAATGATTACTTTGATGCCTCTTTTATGTGCTTTTTTAGAAAATTCAAACATCCGATCGGGTGTACGATGCGCTGAAACGACGGTTAATTCAAATGGAACTTCGAATTGTTTTAATATATCAGCGGCTTGTCTCATAATAGGAAGATCAGAGTCTGATCCCATAATGATAGAAATAAGTGGTTGGTTCATAAATGTTTATTATAAGATTTTTTATATCAAGGAATACCCAATCACACCAATGGCAACCGCTATACAATAGTAAGCAAACCAACTTAAATTACTTTTTTTAACGAGTTGAATCATCCAAGTACAAGCAAGTAAACCAGTTATGAATGCTGCGATAAATCCAGCAGTTAGAGGTAGTAAGACGTCAGAAGAATAAATAATTTCTCCATCAAGTATATCTTTTGCCATTTTACCAAAAATAAGCGGTACAACCATTAAAAAAGAAAAACGAGCTGCTCTTGAACGATCAATTCCCAATAAAACAGCCGTAGAAATGGTGGCGCCTGAACGAGAAATACCTGGCAGAATAGCAATGGCTTGAGCTATACCAATCATTAAGGCCGATCCGTAACTCACTTTTTTATTAGTATTTTGTGCTTTGTCTGCTAAGAAAAGTAAAAATCCCGTTATCAATAACATACATCCAACCAACAAAATTTGTCGATCAAATAACTGTTCTAACAATTCATCAAAAAAAACACCTACGAATGCCGCAGGAATCATAGAAAGGATAATTTTCAGAGAAAAAGCAAAATCTTCGTTTGCTAACCATTCTTGGTTAGAAATGCCTTTCCAAATCCCTGATAAAATTTCTAGAATATCTTTCCAAAAAATAATAATCGTACTTAAAGCAGTAGCTCCATGTAGCACGACCGTCATCAACATACTCTCCTCGCCTACTGCATCATCATTCAAAAAAAACTTGGCTAATTCTAAATGTCCACTACTACTAACGGGTAGAAATTCAGTAAAACCTTGAATAATTCCAAGAATAATAGCTTTTAATATTTCCATATTAATTTAGAACGGGAATGAATGGATAAAAAATGATCTTCTACTTAAAGATAGCGTAAATCTCAACCGCTAAACCCGATAAGATTAAGATGGGAGCAATAACAGTTATTCTAAAACTATAGATAATACTTTCATCCCAGACGTTTGGATCATCCATTCCACCACCCAACATCATAATTAATCCTAGAGCAACCAAAGCAGCACCGATTCCCATCCAGATATAATTTTCTTTTCCAAAAATCATTTCTTTTGGTGCAACAGGTGTAGCTGCAACTTGCGTCCGAGAAACAGTTGCTTTGATCTTATTTCCTTTGTTGTCTTTTTTTCTTTTAGAAGATTTGTTGGTACTCATCGTATTATGGATTTGTCTGATAATTGAAGCCACAAAAGTACATCATTGTAAAACTAAATAATAATAATTCGTTATCTTTTAAAGATCGTTAACAAGTATCTGCTTTAATTTATAACACAACAATCACAATACACAGATACACCGATATGAAAATTTCTCATTTAAATTAGAAAAAAGCAGCATTTGAAAACACCTGCATATATATTTTGTTATGGGTAACATTGAATTGGAGGTTTGTAACAAAAAATTGAAATTTATCTATGATTTTGAAACGAAACCACTTTTGAAACGTCTAATTTAAAACAGGTACTAATTATTGAATACACAAACTACCAAAATCACTAGCCGCTGATGTTGAATTATAACTACACGCCCCAAAACGCATAATTATTAAAAAAGTAGACTTATAATTTTTACATATTTCATTTTTTTGAAATTTTTGAAAAAAAATATATTGAAATTTAATACTATAGAAATAATCATTACCTTTGTAATTCAACGCAGTAGAAATATATGAATAACATTGCTTTTTTAGAACTCAAATATGGTAACATTTATGGTGGTTACCCTAATTATTTTGTTGTAAGTGACATCTCTCTTTTGGTTTATGAACCAGATACGAATAAGATTTTCTTAGAGAGTATGCCTGTTAATATTGACTTGAATATAGTTTTTGTGAATACTAAAGTCAACGAATTAGGACATACAACAGGTCGATTAAAATACGTTGCCAATCTACGATCTCGTAAGAAAATGCGCTTTGATGAAGAATTTAAATTAAATGAGCGTGACTTAGATTATGCCTTTACTACAAGTAGACGTGTAAAGACTTTCGTCAAAGGTTTTTTACTTAAAACTTTGAATAAATATAGAGTCGATCAGATTGTGACTTTTGATGGTCGTCGAGATATTTTCTTGTGTGAAAAAGCAGGTATCAACTTTGACCGTGTTAATATTTTTGATTTACAACGTGCATTAAATAAAGAGTGTAATTATCTCTTTTCTTTAAATAAATTGTCTGTTATTACCAATTTCAATACTACGCCTAGTAGTTTGAATTCTAATAATATCAGTTATTATTTGCATCCAATTGCTGCCAAGCAAATCCGTCCAAAATCAGCGGCTTACGATGCTGCACGATTACTGATGGTGCATCAAGAATTTTTTGAACACAAAGATGATTTCTTAATGAAAGCCGCTTTGTTGCTCAATAAGATTCAAACACAGCAAGCTAAAGAAAAGGAAGCAAAAGCTGCTGCTGAAGCACTGAAGGCCAAGCAAGAACAAGCTACTGTATCTGAAACGAGTACTGAAACAGAAGCACCTTCAACTACAGAAGAAGTAACCGTTGAAACAACTGAAGATTCTAAAGAATCATAAGAAATTTTTCGCTTTTCAAACAAAAAACGAAAATATATAAGGATATTGATTTCAATATCTCTATCCCAAGGAAGACTAGCTCCTTCGATAAATATCGGAGGAGCTTTTCCTTTTATATAACAAATGAAAATATAATTCGGAATTATCCATTAAATGATTTTGACTTGCAAATACTACTTTTTTGCAATTTTGTCGGGCGTCGAGCCCTCAAAATTGTCTTGGAGGTTTAAGGAGGTGAAGTATATATAGAGTGCTGTTTTACAGTACTCTATATATACTTCACCTCCTTAACAACCACCTATTATCGTTGTTGAGGGCTCGACGCCCGATAACAACGAAAAGTACAAGTAGTGCAAATAACGCTTAGAATCTTTAGATGAATAATTCCGATATAATTTATAAACTACAAATCATTAAAATATCGAGCTGCTTGACGGTTCAAACCATCTTTAACTTTAGTTCCATTTAAATAATCATTACCTTCTATCTGATCGGGTGCTAGTCTGTATAATTCTAACTGCCACTGTGGATTGTTGATTTCTGCTCTACAATTGGAGTGCAACAACTCATAATCGCCCGCCGCATTATTTGGATTATAAAAAATAAATTTCACATTAGATTGATTCAATTTGTCAATTCGGTGATACGCCCAAATCTCATAAGGAGGCGCAATAGGTTCGTCTTCCACAGCTATAAATTCATTTGGACGTCCATATTTCAAGAAAATATGTCCACGATCTGTTTCAAATCCATAACCGAAACCAGACTTAAATTTGTTATCCACAGCCCGAGCTACTTCCATATAGGCTTCATAAGCCTGATCTGGATGATTGGCATTTTGACTAGCCCAGTAATTAAATAGGTAATTTTTTTGTCGAATTGGTTCGTTGCTTGCTATAATAAAATTCAATCGTTCCATTTCTAAAGTAGAATGTATAGGCGCAATTGCTTTTAAGCTGTATCGAAGCTCTTCGGCACTTAAATCTGCCACAAAAGTATTAGCAATATCGAATTCATTTATTTCATTAATATCTTTGTCCAGATAGGGATTAGAGCGTTGAAACAACGTTGATTTTGAGCTAATTAATACCTTATTACGATCTCTTATGTCGACTTTTAAACGATAGTTTCCAGAAGGAATATCACTCAAATTTAATGGGAGTACGACCACATCAATAGGCGAAGATTTTCTCCGTTTATGACCAATATAAAATGTTCTGCCGTTTCCTTCTCCATCCACCTTTTCTATAAAATAACTCAATAGATAATCATCATTTAATGCTTTATCAGCGTTGTAAATTTCAGTGTAGAAATGAATAACAGACATTTTTCGACCACAATAATTGAATGGTAGTGCCTCCATGTAGTATCCATTCTTATTAAAAATAGAAGGCGTTTCTGTTTTTTCAATTTTTGATAATAATTGAATATCAGATTGTAGCAACTCTTCGCCCTCGTAATTCATAACCAAAGGTGTTGAAAATGTCGTTACATTGGTCGTATCCACCAAATCTCTGATACTTACATCCAGTGTATATGTTCCATTACCTAACGCATATCGTTTGACGTCCATAAAATCCAAAGTCTTTGTTGTGATCGGACTATTTAAGGCATATTTATCAAACTTGATAATATCATCGCCTTGCTTGAACAATAAAGTTACTTCTTCTCTTGCTTGATAATTGAGGCTGTCTACTTTTTGAAAATCTACTGTTTGACCAATGATCGTCAAATAAATCTCTACATAACTTTGATCTATTCCCTTGAAGGTTGCAAAGGAAACGCTGGCATCAATAGCTTTCAACGAAGAAAAAGTACTTAAAAAAAGAATAAGTAATAGTTGTATTCGATTTTTCATAACAGATATAATTTCATGAAAATGATCTATAAAGTTACAACTTTCAACGTTTTGAAGCGACCAAAAATTCTATTAAGTCAGTTTTTAGACGGAAAATTTACTGCACCATCACTTTACGCCAATAGGTCT
>JAHDFQ010000155.1 GCA_020628085.1 Saprospiraceae bacterium | reverse complement strand
TTTTAAACAGAGTTTATCAACTAAGTTATTGTTAAAGTCAGTTTTTAGACGGAAATTTCATCAATTTGACTGATTTTCCTAACTTGCGAGAAATTAATAATTTATGAAACTGAATTTAGATATAGCTTGTCCTTCTAAACCTGAATGGGTAGCTGCTGTGATGGATGATTTTGATTCTTTTTTGCAGGATCATGCCGATTGTGAACGAAAAGCTTCTGCTACTGCCATGAGTTTTGTGGCGAAATATCCTGATCGTTTGGAGATCATTCCAGAATTAATAGAAATTGGAGTTGAAGAGTTGGAACACTTTCAGATGGTGTATAAAGTTATGGAAAAGCGTGGTGTCCAACTCGCCCACTCTATTGCTGGTGATCCATATATTAAATCGTTGATGCGACTACAACATGGTGATGTGATGAAACGCTTTATGGATCGGTTGTTGATTGCTTCGGTTGTAGAAACTCGTGGCGCAGAACGATTTAAGATGGTTGCACAAGCTCAGACGGATGAAGAATTGGCTAAATTTTATAAAATGCTTTGGATTTCAGAAGCCAAACATGGACATGTGTATGTAAAAATGGCGTTGAATTATTTTCCAGAGAAAGAGGTCTATGATCGTTTAAAATATTGGGTGAAAATGGAGGGTGAGATTTTGGATAGTGTGGAGGTTCGACCTGCTTTGCATTGATGATTTTTGGTAAGTTAATTGGTTATTGGTTGATTAGTTGACTGGTGATTAGTTATTAGCAAAAAGCTCAAATAATTCATAAATGAATTATTTGAGCTTTTAAGTTTATGCTTTCTAAAAAAAAAAGTCAACATCTAAACTGGCAAATCACTAATTAACCAATAACCAGTTAACCAATCGCCGAAGGCGATCCCTAATCCAATTTCAACACTTCTAAAAATGCTTTCTGAGGCACTTCTACATTACCAATAGAACGCATTTTCTTCTTTCCTTTCTTTTGCTTCTCTAATAGTTTACGTTTACGAGAAATATCACCACCATAACATTTAGCGGTTACATCTTTACGCAGAGCAGAGATCGTTTCACGTGCAATAATTTTGGCACCTATTGATGCTTGAATCGCAATAACGAACTGCTGACGTGGTAGTAATTCTCTCAATTTCTTACAAATCTTACGACCAAATGCTTGTGCTTTGGTGCGGTGTACCAATGCAGAAAGGGCATCAACGGGCTCGCTATTCAATAACATATCCATTTTGACCAAATCCGATTGTCGATAATCTAATGGCGAATAATCAAAAGACGCGTACCCACGGGAAATAGATTTCAAACGATCATAAAAATCGAATACAATTTCTGCTAAGGGTAACTCGAAGGTCAACTCGACTCGCTCGGTGGTCAAATAGGTTTGTTTGGTCATCATACCTCGTTTGTCCATACACAAATTCATAATTGCACCGATATATTCAGGCGCAGTAATGATTTGAGCCAAGATAAACGGTTCTTCTACATATTCAAGCTGAGTGGATTCAGGTAAGTCACTCGGTGTGTTAATTTTTAAACGTTCACCCTTTTTGGTCATCGCAAAATAAGAAACGTTCGGAATCGTGGTAATGACATTTTGGTCAAATTCCCGATCTAGTCGTTCCTGAATAATTTCTAAATGCAACATTCCTAAGAAACCACATCTAAATCCAAAACCTAAGGCAACGGATGTTTCAGGTTCAAAAACTAAGGAAGCATCATTCAGTTGAAGTTTCTCTAAACTATCTCGTAAGTCTTCAAAATCGTCGTTATCAATTGGGAAAATACCAGCAAAAACCATCGGTTTTACATCCTCAAAACCTTTGATGGCTTCAGCACATGGATTTTCTTTTGTCGTTATGGTATCTCCTACTTTAATTTCTTTACTATTTTTGACACCCGTAATTAAATACCCTACATTTCCAGCGGATAATTCTTTTTTGGGTACTTGATCCATTTGCAAAATACCAATCTCGTCGGCAGTATACTCAATACCTGTATTTACGAACTTAACTCGATCTCCTTTTTTTAATGTTCCATTTAACAGTCGGAAATAAGTAATTACCCCTCTAAACGAATTAAAAACAGAATCAAAAATTAAGGCTTGAACTGGGGCTTTGGGATCACCTTCGGGTGGTGGTACTTTTTCGACAATTTCTGCCAAAACATCCATCACACCAAAACCTGTTTTACCACTGGCATGCAAAATATCTTCTAAATCACAACCAATCAAATCTATAATTTGATCTGAAACTTCTTCAATCATCGCACTCTCCATATCCACTTTATTCAAAATTGGAATAATTTCAAGATCATGCTCAATGGCAAGGTATAAATTGGAAATCGTTTGTGCTTGGATACCCTGTGAAGCATCAACCAACAACAATGCACCTTCACAAGCAGCAATGGAACGTGAAACCTCATACGAAAAGTCAACATGACCAGGCGTATCAATCATATTGAAGGTGTATTGTTCACCATCCGTATGGTTGTAATACATCTGAATTGCATGACTTTTGATGGTAATGCCTCGTTCTCGCTCTATATCCATATCATCCAACGCCTGCGATTGCATATCACGCTCGGCGATGGTCTTAGTATATTCTAATAAACGGTCGGAAAGTGTACTTTTTCCGTGGTCGATGTGTGCAATGACACAAAAATTTCTAATATTCTTCATACTTCGCAAATATACGATATTTAGTATTCTTATGATTCATTTACTTGTCATAAAACGGTAAGCAGAACTGCTTTATTGAATCCATCTCTTTTATAACATCAAAAACAGATAAATGTTAAATACATAAGAAAATTAGGTAAAATTTACTAATACCTAATTTTCTTATGTATATTTGTAGCATGATAGAAAAAGGATTATTAAAAGGAAGTATCAAAACCATCATTTTAAAACTGCTCAAGGAGCAAGGACGCATGTATGGTTATGAAATTACCCAACGAGTTAAAGAAATTTCAGCAGATGAAATTGTATTGACCGAAGGCGCACTCTATCCTATGTTACACAAAATGGAATCGGATGGTTTGTTGAGTATTGAAAAGGTGAGTATCGGAAAACGAGTCCGAAAATATTATTTTCTCACACCATCTGGTAAAACAGAAACTGTTAAAAAGCTAGCTGAATTTCAACATTTTGTGAAAACGATGCAAATTGTATTGACACCTAATTCAACCTCATTTTCTTAGATATGGAATTGACCAAGCATCAAATTGAGATTGTAGAAAATAGATTAAAATCTCTAGGCATTTCTTATCAACCCTTAATGGAAGATTTGATCGATCACATCTGTTGTCAGATTGAAACAAGCATATCGGAAAATGAGTCTTCATTTGAAGAAGCATTAGAACAAGCATTTAGTGCCTTTGAAGAAAATGAAATCTTACAAATACAATCCAAAACTTTGTTATTAATTAACCAAAAGTATATAGCTATGAAAAAAATAATGTTAGTAACCGCCTTATGCCTATTAGTAGGCTTTAGTATTGTGTGGGCACAAACAAAACCACTTCAATTCACCTCTCCAATGGGGAATACAGAAATTGTTAGCCATTTCGGAAATCGGTATCATCCAGTTAAAAAGAAAAATCAAATGCACAAAGGTATTGATTATAAAGCAGCTATTGGAACACCAATTCTGAGTGTGGAAGACGGAACTGTATTAGAAGTGAAAACCCACGATAGAGGCTACGGAAAACACATTATTATTAAACATGAAGGAGATTATACCAGCATGTATGCTCATTTATCAGAATTTTGTGTTGAAAAAGGTCAAAAAATCAAAAAAGGAACACTCATTGGTAAAGTAGGTACTACAGGGCAATCTATATCACCACATTTACATTTAGAGATCAGAGAAAATGGTAAACCTATTGATCCCGTTTCTGTGTTAAAAATGTAGCTCTACATCACTTCGTTGTGGGCGGATGAATGACGTTAAAAGGTACAAATGGTTGTTCGTCTGCCCACGTTCCAAGAATATTTTGGATGTCTTTATTTCCAAATAAGTCGTTACAAACCACTTCATTATCGGAACATTCCATAGCCATATCAAAGAGTTTCCAATAACCATTATAATCAATTGGAGTATAAGAACTCACTTGCAAGGCGCGCTTGGAAGTATAGTTCCTCAAACCTGAATCAAATTCCTTATCAATGCAATAACTCTCATTATGATGCGCCGTAATTTTCGGTTTTCCATAGGTATCAGGTTGTTGAAACAACAAAATGCGATCAGGTGTGTGTATCGCTGTATTAAAGACTTTCCAAGAAAAAATATTACCAACTACATCATCGTACACACTTGCCATAATGATAATTTTGAGATCTTCAGGGAGATCAGTATAACTATCTAATACGCCTCCTTTAAAAATACCCGAACCTGGCGAACACATCATTAATACTTTAGGTTTGGGTAGTTTCAAGTCTTCATAATGAACCGCTAAATTCGCAGCAATAACTCCACCATATGAATGACCAATCATTGCATATTGATCCAAAACGGGTGTTGGATGGTCTCCATTTTCAAGTTCAATTAGTGCTTTTTTGATTCCCTCGGCTGCGTAAGGAACAAATTTTTTAGATTTCGTTGCCCATAAATTCCGTTGATAACGTGGATAAATCACGATATTTCCTTGTCGCACCAAATGCTTTATCCATTTCCCATATATCATTGGATTGTATCCGCCATACCCATGATTAAATACGATGACATTTGCTTTTTCAGGTCTTGGACTATCGGGTTCAAATAGCCAATAACCATCTTTTTTCTTAGCAAAATCGTATTGCTTTACTTTCTCATGCTTGTATTGGAAATCAGCATCTTTCGGAAGTGTGAATGTTGTTTGTGCAGTAGAATTAAGTATAAAAATAGAATTCAGAAACATCAATAAAAAGATTCGAATTGGCATATAGAACAGATTAAATTTGATTCTCATAAATAACGAAATCTGCTCTTATTCGTTGTGCATTTTCTCTACTTTCCATAAAAAACACCCTGTTCAATGTGGTGAAAGGGTGCATAAATTACTAGTTCTAATAAAATCTTACACAACTCTAATATTAGAATATCAGAATATCTTTGATTTTTTGGAGTGGCCTCTGTTGATTAATTGATTAATTCTAAAGAATCTTTAGCTTGCTCTATCCAGTATTCAAATTCGATTCTACCTTCCAAAAAGTTTAAATCATTTGTTATGGCTCGCAACGTGTTATAATCTTTATTTGCAATGTCTTTTATGTGTGTAATACCAATTTTTTGCAATTTTTGAATGTCTTCTGTTGTAATGGTATTAATATAAAATAATGTACTATTACCGTTCATACTGTCTTAAATTTGTGCTATTTGTACTATTTTTTGACTTGGATTTGGATTGTTTTCTATTGGCTCCAACTGCTTTCCAGTGGTTGATAAATTCTTCTAAATTTCCTTTCTCCATTTCTAACTGTAGCTTTTCTTGTTGTAATGTATTGAGTATAGATTCCAGAGCAGCTATACGTTTTCCACGAATCTGCCATACGATAGCCATTCCTAAAAACAAAGCAACACCAAGTAAAAAAACGAAAAAGAGCGTTCCTATATGTATCATTCTGAATGAGTTAATTTGAAATATCTTTGTTGTCAAACAACATCGAATTAATGATAATCAGTACATAGGATTACGGAAAAGAAATGGAAAACAAAATAGAAAAGCGGAAAAGCGAAGACAATGTAAAGAATTTGTGATTTAAACTCCAAAGCTGGAATTTAAAATCTGTTTTCTCTAAATTTAGAAATCTCTTTTTTTCTCTTACTAGTATGTTTATCCCAATTGAAACACAAATTTAAATTGCTTCAAAATCAATAAAAAACAGTTGATTTATATTCGTAAAAATTAAACATTAGAAGAATATAATTCTGATGCTTTTATATTGTTACACTAATGTAGGGTTAATATTCAATTTCACAAAAAAAAATATAAAATACTACACAGTAACATGAAAATTCTTCAAATTATATAGCATTTTCATTTAAACACCACCTTAAATTATACAAATAAGCACCGCTTACCCCCAAAAAGCAACCGATCGCACTGCCAACCAGTACATCTATCGGAAAATGCACACCTATATATACTTGTGCATAAGCAATACTGCTTGCCCACAAAAACAGTGGAATTTTAATCCATCCGAACAGCATACCTAGCGTTCCAATCAAGAAAAAAGCAATGGTAAAATGATTGACTGCATGAGAAGATGGCATACTGTAGCTAGAACTACAGCCTTTTAATAGATTCATATTTTCAGCAACGTGTTCCACTTTGCAGGGTCGAGGACGTTTAATTGTTTTCTTTAGAATTTTGCTACTCAACGTATCTGAAACTGTCATCAAAATAATAATAGCAACTATAAAAGAAAGTGCTTTGGACTTAAAATTGATAATTATAAACCAAATCAGAAAAACATACAAGGGCAACCAAAAAAGTTTATGTCGCCAAATCGGTAGCAGATGATCCAAAAAATCCAACCGCCACTGACCATTAATCAAGCTAAATAAATATTCATCAAATTGTATAATCGTATCCATATGCAAATAAAAGCTTTTCTATAACAAATCATTTCCCACTACAACTTTAAAATTTCATTTCTGATCAAAATTAGTTAATTTCGCATCCAATTTTGGAACTATTCAATTCGCATTTCGCTTAAAGAAGTAGTTTCAGTAATTCTCCATAAATAATTGACACTTTTGGAGAGCATTTAATAGTAATTTATAACTTACAAATAATGGAATATAATCCAAGATCAATTGAAAAAAAGTGGAAAAAATATTGGGAAGACAACCAAGTATATAAGGTGTCTAACGAAAGTGATAAACCCAAATATTATGTCTTAGATATGTTTCCGTATCCATCGGGTTCGGGCTTACATGTTGGACATCCACTAGGTTATATTGCCTCTGATATTTTTGCCAGATATAAGCGTTTATGTGGGTTTAATGTCTTGCATCCGATGGGATACGATGCGTTCGGTTTACCTGCTGAACAATACGCCATTCAAACGGGTGTCCATCCTTCCAAATCTACAGACGAAAATATTGGTCGTTACCGACAACAGTTGGATAATCTCGGATTTAGCTATGATTGGAGTCGTGAAGTCAAAACTTCTGACCCGAATTACTACAAATGGACGCAATGGATTTTCCTACAATTATTCCAACACTATTACTGTCAAAAAACCAACAAAGCACAGCCTGTTGAAGCTCTAGTGGCAACTTTTGAAAAAGAAGGAAATGCCAATATTGAAGCAGCTACTTCTCATGAAACAACTTTTTCAGCGGACGATTGGAATGCCATGACTGCCAAAGAAAAAGATACGGTTTTGATGGATTATCGTTTGGCTTACAGGACAGTAACTTACGTCAATTGGTGTGAGGCTTTAGGTACAGTTTTGGCAAATGACGAAATTAAAGACGGTGTTTCTGAACGGGGTGGCTATCCTGTTGAACGTCGTCCGATGTTACAATGGTCATTAAGAATTACAGCTTACGCCGAACGTTTACTAAACGACATGGAAACCATCGAATGGTCGGATTCCATGAAGAAAATGCAGAGCAACTGGATTGGTCGTTCAGAAGGGGCTCAATTATTTTTTGATGTAGCCAACTCCGACCACAAAATAGAAGTATTCACCACTCGTCCCGATACGATTTTTGGAGCAACATATATGGTGTTGGCTCCTGAACATGATTTGGTTGCAGAATTAACCACACCAGAACAAAAAGAAGCAATTGATAAATATATCGAATACGTCAACACACGTTCGGAACGCGACCGAATGTCGGATGTAAAAGAAGTGACGGGTGCGTTCACAGGTGCTTATGCGATTAATCCATTTACTAATACAGAAATTCCGATTTGGATTGGTGAATATGTTTTAAAAGATTATGGAACAGGTGCTATCATGGCTGTACCAAGTGACGATGATCGGGATAATAATTTTGCTGATAAGTTTGGTTTAGAAATTATTGATGTCATTGACAAATCAAAGTATGAAGGTGCTACTCGAAACGATAAACTTGGAATTATGATTAATTCTGGTTTTATGAACGGTATGGAAGTACCTGATGCCATCAAAGCCGCTTTGAATGCCATTGAAGAAAAAGGGATTGGTACTCGAAAAATTAATTATCGTTTACGTGATGCGATCTATAGCCGCCAACGCTATTGGGGCGAACCCTTCCCTATTCTATTCGATAAAGATGGCGTTTCACATCCGATGAAGGAATCAGATCTGCCTTTAGAGTTACCTAAATTAGAAGATTTCAAACCTGCTTCTGGTGGTAAATCTCCTTTAGCACGAGTCGAAGATTGGGTGAAGGTTGGCGATGATTTTGTTAGAGAAACAGATACCATGCCGGGTTTTGCAGGATCATCTTGGTATTTTTTACGCTATATGGATGCTGGAAATCCTGATGAATTTGCCAGTCAAAAAGCCATTAATTATTGGCGAGATGTTGATTTATATGTTGGTGGAACGGAACATGCTGTTGGACACTTAATGTATTCCCGTTTTTGGCATAAATTCTTGTTTGACAAAGGTTTAGTTCCAACAAACGAACCATTCCGAAAATTGATTAATCAAGGAATGATTCAAGGTGTCATTGAGTTTATGTATTTATTGAAAAATATAGATGACGATGCCAACCACTTTATCTGTTCAGGAATTGCAAAAGAGAAAAACCTCGAAGTAGCCAAAATTCCCGTTTATGTAGATTACGTTTCTAACTACGGCTCTCCGCACTCCTACATGGATATTGAAGGGATTAAAAAGTTTGTGGATTGGAGACCCGAATTTGCGACTGCTAAATTTGAATGTGGTAATGGTATTTATCAAAACGGGGTGTTCACCGCACATAAGGAAGGCGCAACAGACAATCAATTGATGACACATAGTGAAGTGGGTAAAATGTCCAAACGCTATTTTAATGTGGTCAATCCTGACGATGTGGTCGAGCAATATGGCGCCGATTGTTTTCGCTTGTTTGAAATGTTTTTAGGTCCTGTGGAGCAATCGAAACCTTGGGATACACAAAGTATTGGTGGGGTTTCTAAGTTTTTACGACGTTTATGGTCATTATTTTATAATGAAAATGGTGATGTAGTAGTGACGGATAAAGCTCCGACGAAAGACGAATTAAAAGTATTACATACGGCTATCAAAAACGTACAATCCAACATTGAGCGATTCTCATTCAACACTTGTGTGAGTGAGTTTATGATTTGTGTGAATGGTTTAATTAACCTAAAATGTACGAGCAAAGCAATCTTAGAAGATTTGATTGTTTTAGTTGCGCCTTTTGCACCTCACATTGCTGAAGAACTATGGCATGCTTTAGGCAATGAGACAACTGTCAACACTGCAAAATATCCTGAATTCAACGAAAAGCATTTGGTCGAGGACATGATCAATTACCCGATCAGTATTAATGGTAAAAAACGAGCGTTAGTCGCTTTCGACGCTGGTTTATCCAAAGATCAGTTGGAAGAAAAAGCTTTGTCTTTAGAAGAAATTCAAAAGCACATTGAAGGTAAAACTATCAAGAAAATCATCGTTGTCCCAAAGCGAATGATTAATATTGTGGTATAGGTTTTACATCGTTTATGAAAATATTTAGCCCGCAGCATTGAATGCTGTGGGCTTTTTTATTGGTAATTTTTTTGTCAAAACAAAACATAATATACATCTTCATTTAATAAATATGGAAGTTTTCCTTATTTTAGCTATTGTTCTCCTTTTGAGATCAAACCTTTATAACCAAACCTTTTCTGTCATGACCAATCGTCTAATTTCATATCAAAACCTTTCAGTAGTTTTTGTTTTTTTTCTATTCATATTTCCAAAGCATTCCAACGCACAAGATTTTTTATTACAAGGTTGGTATTGGGATTTCCCAAAAACTTGTAACGGTAACAACTGGGCAGATACGCTTCACCAAAAATCGACGGAACTTGCCGATGCGGGCTTTACACATGTATGGCTACCACCGTTCTCTCGTGCGAGTTTTGGAAATTGTAGCAATGGATATGATCCAAAGGATTTGTATGATCTAGGGGAATTTGGTCAAGGTCCCACACATGTGGGTACACGTGCAGATATTGATGCACTAATTACGAGTTTAACCAATAATGGGATTGATCCCGTTGCAGATGTAGTTTATAATCATAGAGATGGTGGATTACCAGAAACCAACCCAGCCGTCAAAGACTACATTACGATTCATTATGGAGTAGGAAAAAATCCGTATCCCTCTGATCGTTTTCGCTGCGTATTACCTTTGGGTGGCAGTTCTGGAAATGGTGCAGGTGACTATTTTTTTAAAATTAGCTCCAAAACAATGGCAGCTAATTTCGATAATAAACCCTATATTTTTCGGGCAGAAACGAGCTTGGTTGGTACACTACCAGGAACGGATATGGAAGCAGAACCAAATGGCGGAGGCGATTGCGGAGAAGCTTTTAATACCGTAACACTAGGAAAAACGATGACGGCTAACGTAGATGGAGGTGGGTGTAGAACAGATGAATTTAAATTGACCTTGAGTGCATCTGATTTCAATCCCGCAGGTGATGAACTCGTCATTTTTCTGACTAACCCCAATAATGACTATGCAGATCATCGAATTTATGGTATTTGGAATGCGACTGCAGCAGCTGATGTTGTGGGTCAATTAGAATATCAAACTTATACGGATTTTACGACGATGCCGAGTGGACAAGGAGCAATGAATTTTGAAAACTTCAAACCAAATTCTGGAAATACCAGTACCACTTTTTTAAATGGTGATTGGGATACCAAGTTATTTTTTTATGATTATGACCAGTATATTCCCGATACCCAAACGAAACTATTTGATTGGACAAAATGGTTGTGGAATGATGTTGGAATCCGAGGATTACGTATGGATGCGATCAAACATTTCGACCCTGCTTTTGTAGGTGATTTGATGGATGAATTACATGATGTCGGGCAGTTACCAAGTATGGTGGTCGGTGAGTTTTTTGATGGAAACCCCGTCCTACTTCAAAATTGGATTGCAGATGTGTATGCCAATATGGACACCGATACACAGAACGATATTACGGTTAGTATTTTTGATTTTGCACTTAGAAATGCCTTAAAGGATGCTTGTGATAATGGTAGTTTTGATGCTCGAAATGTATTTAATTCAGGTATTGTTAATGGTGTGGGAGGCAGTCCGTTTAACGTGGTTACGTTTATTAATAATCACGATTTTCGTGGCCCAGGTGAAGCCGTTCAGACTGATGCGATGCTTGCTTATGCCTATCTATTTACTAATAATAGTGTTGGTTTACCTACTGTGTTCTATCCAGATTATTACGGAACAACGATTCCTGACAAACCCACTCAGTTTTTAAAAAATGAGATAGATCAATTGATGCAGATTCATAAAAACTATATTTTCAACTCCACTAATGTCAGCTATCTCAATGCGTTTGGAGCCAGCTACGGATCAACATTCACCAGCGGTTCTTCCGATAAAACCCTGTTGTATCAGTTGTCTAATGGAGTGGCAGGACGAGAAGTCCTCGTTGCTATTAATTATGGATATACGCCGCTAACTGTCACGCAAAATATCGATATGACCAACTTGATGCAAGGCGACACTCTCATTGATGTCGTCGGTAATGCTAATCAATCTCTACTTGTCGTTGATGGAAGCAACGCAGTGGATATTCAACTCCCTGCTCGTTCCTATGCAGTTTGGGTACAGGGCAATTGTGTAGACGACTTAGTGCTGAATGATGTCTACATTGATCCTGCCCACTACCGAGTTCAAAATGTCATCGAATCGGACGGATCTGTTCAAACCTCCACCAATGTCCTTTTTCAAGC
>JAHDFQ010000154.1 GCA_020628085.1 Saprospiraceae bacterium | reverse complement strand
CACCTATTATCGTTGTTGAGGGCTCGACGCCCGATAACAACGAAAAGTACAAATAATGCTTAGAATCTTCAAATGGATAATACCGATTTTTTCATTTATCGCTTTATATTTATCAATTAAAACTATTTTACTCTACTGAACACTTAAAGAATCTACCTGTGTTGCTGGTCTTTTTTCTCTTTTTATAGAAACACCATTTGTTACGAAAGAAATCCCCTGCTGACCATGGGTAGAAATCATAACACCTTGAAAAACAGGTTTTAGATGGCTATTGTGTGCACCCCAATTTACAATAAAATTTGCTCCCGTTCCTCCAATGGTATCATCTTCTTCGATGACATACTCAACAGATTCCATAGGGCTTAACAGCACAACTTTTTCATCCAAATACTGACGTACTAACGCCCCTTTCGTATCATAATAATCAATATCTTCAACATACATCGAATCAACCAAACTCGTATTCCGAATACTCAACGTAGCGGTCAGATTGAAGCGAGAATTTTTCGACTTACTATAAATATCCGAATACACTGGGATATAGACCGTGTCTCGCCAAACCAAATCGGTCTTATCAATATAAACTTTTTGTAAATCCAATACATTCTCCCCTTTCATATTTAGATTGGGGTCATTATTAAAACAGGAAAGAGGAATAAAGGCCATACCAAGCAAAAATATAAAATTTCTCATAATGATTTTTTCTGGTGAACTTCAAAGATAAACTTTGTAAATGATTCGGAATCAACGAAGGTCTGTTAAATACAACTATTTTTTTACAAAAATGAATTTTACAAATCCGATCTAAAAAAAGACCTCGTATATAACATCAAATAAATAATTGCCCTCAAAAGAGAAGGTCTGATATTCTTAGATATAAACACATCTATCACTCGTTTTTAGTTGTCTCTCAACTCAACATCTATTAATGATGATCTTCCTTTTGTATTATATTCATGAACATATCAAAAAATTAAAAGTATGGTTTTTAAACTAAAATGCCTGATTTTATTATCATTAATCGTAGCCGTTTTATCGAGTTGTTCTAAAATTGATG
Organism: Saprospiraceae bacterium; assembly: GCA_020628085.1. Classification (GTDB taxonomy): domain Bacteria; phylum Bacteroidota; class Bacteroidia; order Chitinophagales; family Saprospiraceae; genus JAHDES01. The sequence goes on along the minus strand of JAHDFQ010000154.1, from coordinate 10,943 downwards.
AAACATTTACACAATTTGAAGTAGAATACACCAGCATGATTACGGTGGACAATAGCATGATTATCAATTTGCCTATTGATCTTTTAACGCCAGAAATTGAAACGAACTCGGAGACTGAATTTGCGGTCAACAACACGCGCAAAGACCTCATTGAAGAAATTTTGTTGAGAGAAATCAACTTGAATGTTATCCGTCCTGAAGATCAGCGATTGGATTTTCTCAATGAAATTCGAGTATTTATAAATGCAGATGGTCTGAGTGAATTAGAAATTGCATTTAAAGACCCAGTGCCAAATGATGTTGGTGATACATTGACTTTAGATGTCAATGAAAATAACCTGAGAGAGTACATTATAAAAGATAATTTTTCTTTAAGGATCAATGTAATCTCTGACCAAATTACTAACGAAGATGTGGATATTGAAGTCTATTCTAAGTTCTTCGTAGATGCGAAACTAATAGATCTATAACCTACAAAATTACTTTAAGAACTCTTTTTCGTACAGTTTTGTTTCTTACTAGTAGCTGTCTTATTACATTAAGGCAGCTACTTTTTTTTGAAATCCAGTTGAGTAGCAGTTTGAATTTATATAAAATAGAAGAAATTATCCATCTAAAGATTCTAAGCGTTATTTGTACTTTTCGTTGTTGAGGGCTCGATGCCCGACAAAATTGCAAACAAGTAGTATTTGCAAATCAAAATCATTTATTGGATAATTCCGAAAATAAATAACTAAAGCCTAATCCACACATGATGAATTAGGCTTCGTAACTAAACAATTTAATCAAATTTATTTTTTACGTATTTTCTCCAATGACTACCATTTCTTCAAGCGTTGGAGTTGGACTTCCCCCTTTTTTCTCTACTGTAACCGCAAAGGCTTGAGGACTTTCAATAAACGGTACTTCAATCAATTCCCCTTCAACGGCTGCCACATCAAAAACACCCATATCAACGGGTTTACCATCTACGATAGCCCAAAGTTGGTATTGTTTGTCGGTTGCTAGATCGGGCATATTTCTGGTATTCAAATACGATTTTTTCTTATCAATATTCCAATAAACAGCAGCTAAAGCATTTGGAGCTTTGTCTGTTCCTTTCATCACAATGGGCTGCGTCGAAAAGTCTTGTAAGAAAGCAATTTGCTCTTGTTCGGTTTGATAAGCTGCTTGCAATTTAGAGCAATCTTTCGTCAACAGTTCATATTTACCATTAACCTCTGCCAATTGGTTCTGATTGTTTTTTAGTTCTTGAGATTGCGTGTAGCCCCAAAATAAGCTACCTGCCAGTAAAACCCCAGCTATAACAGCACCCATTGAAGCAACAGAACCAGACCCAGAACTTTTGGTAGGTGTAGATGTAGTTGTTTTAGATTCAGATGGACGTTTATCGCCAATGGTTTTAGCAGCTTCAATAGCAATAATCTTATATAAAATACTAGCTTCTAAAGCTGGATCAGGTGTGATGGCTAATTGTTGAGCGTATCGCTCTAAGGCGGATTCAATTTTTTGAACCTCTGTTTTAATTTCGGGATATTGTTGAATATACTGTTCTACTTGTGCCACCTCTGTTTCAGGTAGCACACCAAGAACATATTGTTCTAAAATCCCTGATGATTGTATGTCTTTTATTTCCACGATGTTATTTGCGTTGGATATATTACATAATTTAAACGTAAGTACAAAAATCTGTCATCAAACAAAATTTAAAACCTACTTAAGTTTTAAGTATGGCATTCAAGTGTAGCAGCTATAAAAAACGAGCTGCTTGACCACTATATTTGCTAAATTTTATCTAAAAATAAGAAATTATGCACAAACTAAAATAAATGTAATATAAATTTGAAAGAGATTAAAATTCTCTAATAAGTGTTTCTGCAAAATAGTGGTTTTCGTACACATAAGATGAATAATTGTTCAATCAATAGTCTAATATTCATGTAAAAAATGTACGCTTACTTATATTTACGATAGAATCTTGATTTTTAGATTTAAAAAAATCAGATTTTATAATAAAAGTACAAATATTAAGTGCGTTGCACACCATAAAATATAAGTACATTGCTACACTAAATTAAGCCCCTATTGTTATAGTTTTCAAAAAAAATAAAAAAAATTACTTTTTATAAATCCAATCTAAACTAAGCTCTCGTAATTAAAGATGTGAACGGGAAATAATATTATATTTCTAATTTATTAATAAGATTGATTCTAAAAATAAGGTATTGGTCAACTCCATTGAACATTAAAAAAGATGATGCGTTTTCTGAAAGTAGACCATTTACCATTCAAAAGCCTGTTTCCCATAAAACCACTAGCGCTATTCAGGTAAAATATAAAGGCTTTTAAATTGAATCCTAAAATGAGGTTGTTTTATTTTAATCTTTTTTAAGCAATCTCGTTGAATGAATTGAAATTTTTAACGTTCACGCTCAACAATAAAAATCCATTAAGATTTTTTAATGCTCAAAGACCGATTTGAATTATACTTGTAGAATATGTACTTGTATAGCATGGATAATCTATGTTCAAAAATCAATAAGTTCTGACAAAATTAATCACTATTAAAAACCAACTCGTATGAAACTTCTTATTCTTTCATCTTTGATTGCGACTGTTATTAAAAATGTATTCAAATGGGTACTTCCTATCATTGTTGCAACTACTTTAATTACATATTTTGCTGCTTGCACTTCTACCACCACTCCTCAACAACAGGTTGAAGTAGCCAAATTATTAGATCGACCAGCAGCGCTTCAAAATGACTTAGAATGGGATAGAGTTCAGAATACTTATGGAACAGCTACAGCTCAATTACGTGAGCAGCCTGAACATGCAGAAAGCTATATAAAATTATTAGAAGTATTTATTTTGGAAGCTCGAGTAACAGGAGAACATGGACATTATTATCCAGCGGCACTTGATTTAGTCGATCAATTCTTAGAATTACCAAATAAAGATAACGATACTTATTTTCAAGCACTTTCCATCAAAGCATCTGTTCTATTATCACAACATGATTTTAAACAAGCTTTGGTTTACGCTCAAAAAGCTGCGCTTATCAATCCGTATAATGCACAAATATTTGGAACATTAGCAGATGCGTATGTAGAATTGGGTCAGTATGAAAAAGCTGTCGCCGCAGCAGATAAAATGATGTCTATACGACCAGATTTAAGGTCTTATGCTCGTATTTCTTACTTACGCGAAATTTATGGAGATATTGACGGATCAATTGAAGCGATGAAAATGGCTACAAAGGCAGGTTATCCTGGCTATGAAGAATCGGCATGGACACGTTTGACTTTAGGTAATATTTATCAAACCTATGGTAAATTAGATGAAGCTCAAAATGAATATCAAAGAACGCTACAAGAGCGTGTAAACTACCCGTTCGCCATTGGAGCATTAGCTTCTATTGAAATGGAAAACGAGAAATATGACGAAGCTGAAAAATTACTAAAAGAAGCTTGCGCCATCATACCAGAATTTAGTTTTTATGTCCAACTAGCAGAAATATATAAAGCAACCGACCGACCCAAATTATACCAAGAAACTATGGATGAAATTTTTGTCATGCTACAAGATGATGTAGACAGTGGTCACAATATGAACCTTGAATATGCTGACTTACATTTACGCGTGACAGAAGATTACAACAAAGCGCTTGAATACGCCCTACTCGAATACGAAAAACGACCCGATAATATTGATGTGAACAAAATGCTTGCATTGATTTACTTTGAACAAGACCAAAAAGAAAAATTTAAAAACCACCTAGTTTTAGCGACTCGAACAAACTCCAAGCACCCCGATATTGTACGCTTGCAAACGGCGTCATCTTACACTGCAATGTAGAATTTCCTTTATAACATAGACTATAATATTTGACTTGTTGTTAAGTCAAACCTAAAACCGAACCTTACTTAGAGGTAGCTCATTTGCTACCGCTAAGACTGGTATCCTCTTTTCTTAATCTTTTTTTTAAACCACAAAATATGAAATTTAGAAATTTCCAACTCCTTAAACTAAGCCTTTGCGCCGTACTTTTTAGTATGCTGTTCGCAACAACGGTATTCGCTTCATCGCATAGAGAAGCACCTTTAATTTCAAATGATCCATTAGCGGATAATACCGATTTATATGCTTTCAGAAGTCCAGATGATCCAAACACCGTAACAATTATTGCGACTTATATTCCTATGCAGTTACCACACGGTGGACCAAATTACTATACTTTTGGTACAGATATTCGCTATGAAATACATGTCGATAACGACGCTAGTATTCCTGGTGATGAAATTATTTACAGATTTACATTCTCACAAGAAAATGAAGATCCAACGACCTTTTTTAACATTCGATTAGGTCAACAAAACCTAAAAACAACTTACACAATGGAACGTAGTACCGACGGTGGTGCAAGTTTCTCAACAGTTATCACAGGTGGCGTTGTTCCTCCAAACAATATTGGTCCACGTTCTATCGAATCTCCAGTAGGTTTGGGAACAACATATGGTAGTTTAATGGAAGACGCTATTTCTACCACTTCTCAAGGCGAAAAAGTATTCGCTGGCCCAGTTGATGATCCATTTTTTGTGGATTTAGGTGGAATCTTTGATTTAGGTGATGCACCTCGTCAAGGTGAAAACGCAAGAGACGGTTTAGCTTGTTATAACGTAAGTGCTATTGCTATTCAAATTCCAATCAGTTTATTATTGAAAGACGGTGCTGCTAGCCAGCCTACTACTATACTTGATCCTGATTACGTAATTGGTGTGTGGGCATCAGCTAGTCGTCCACAAATTAGAACTTTTGGTACAGACGGCCCAGAATATTCTGGTGACTGGGTACAAGTTTCTCGTTTAGGAATGCCTTTAACGAACGAAGCAGTTATTCCAATTGGTTTTAAAGATTACTGGAATGCTATTTCCCCTTATGATGAAATTTCTGAAACAGAAATGGACGGGTTTTTCTACAATCCAGAATTAGCTTTATACATGGACGACGACCAGTTTGGTGGTGCAGTTCCTGCTTTTTCACCATTAAGAATTCAAACCAGTTCACTCGGAGCATTTGATTTTACCAATGGTGCTGATGGTCTATTTAGTTTAAAAGGATCAGAAGCTGTTGCAGGTACTGCTTTAGATGATGACGTTTTTGGTACATTATTGTTGCCTGGTGCTGGACTACCACGTTCAGTTGACCTTTGGCCAATATTCCACACAGGTGTACCCAATGTAATTCCTTACCAATTGGCTACAGGAAAGGATGGAAATCCATTAGCAATGGGTAAACCATTTATCAATAATTTCTTACCAAATGGTGGTGATATGTTACGTCTAAATATGGCTGTTCCAGTAACCGATAGAGATGGCGATAACTTTAGTTCTTTAGGTTTAATTCAGGCAGCCGTAGTTGGTTTAACTGATCCTACTTATGCTAATACGGACATTGAGTTTATTCCGAATATGGATGGTTTCCCGAACGGACGACGTTTAGAAGATGATGTAACTCGTATCGAATTACAAGCTGTTGGTGGTGCTGTATTAGCAGCTGTAGGTTTATGGTATGACGATTTCACGCCAGGTGAATCAGAAAGTCCAGTAACTCAAGATTTATTAGACGTTTTGACATACACAACTGGTGTAGAAGAAAATGATGTACCATTCCGTTCAACATTCCCTTATTTGGCAATGCCATTTTCTGGAACTGGCGATTGTAGTGGTAAGGAAATCATTCCTTCAGATGATGTTGACCCAACTTCAGATGGTGTAGATTTAGAATTACAAATTTCAACTCCTTCAGATAACTATCCACAGTTTGCGGAAGTACCATATACATTGACATTAACCAACACAGGTGCTGCAAATGCAACAGGTATTAGCGTTTCAGCTAGTTTACCTCAAGGTTTAGTGTTTACTAGTGCTGATGCAAGCACAGGTTCATATTCTTTATTCAACGGAAGTTGGGATATTGATATGTTAGCAGCAGGTGAAACCGCTACATTGACCATCACATTATTTACATTGGATCAAGTAAGTGAAGCGACGAACTTCGTACAGGTAACAGCAGTAGATCAAATGGATGCTGATAGTACGCCAGGTAATAATAACACCATGACTCCTGAAGAGGATGATGAGGCAGTTGCAATGATTGTAGTTGTTGGTAATGGTGGAAATGGTGTAGGACAATTATTTGTTTCTTCAAACAACCAAGGAAAAGTTGGAGTATACAATATTTTTGAAGGTGGTGCAGTATCTATGTCTGCTTTTGAAGCTATTGGGATGGATGCAGATGGTATTCACTACAATCCTTCACAAGATCGTTTGACACAACTGAACCGTTCAGATAATGTCATTAATACATTTGAAAAAGTAAACTTCAACACCAGTATGGGTAACGAGCCAATGATTGGTGCAATGTCTACTAGTGACTTTAGTAATGGTCGTGAAATTGCGGTAACTAAAAATGCAATCATCGTTGCTCAAGATGCCAATGACGGTAACAACAATCAAAACCGTTTATATTACTATGAAAACAATGGAAGTTCTATAGATTTAGTAGAAACCTACAATGTAGACATTAATCTTTGGGGAATCATTTTAGATAACTCAACATTATATGCTATTGTAGATAACAGCGATCAATTAGCAGTGTATGACGACTTTTTCTCACAAACTTCTGGCGATTTAGAAGCAAGCCGTATAATTGATATTGAAGGAATCGTACGAACACACGGAATCACTTATTATGCGGAAACCGACATGATGATTTTGACTGATGTAGGAGCTGCAAGTAGCGACTCTGACGGTGGATTTGCAGTTATCAAAAACTTTGCAGAGGCAAGTGCTGACGGTACGGTTTCGATGGATGAACAAATCCGAATTTATGGTAGCCAAACCTTCCTTGGAAACCCAGTTGATGTAGCTTATGATGATATTAATGATCGTATTTATATCACTGAAAGAGCAAAAGATGGTGGTCGTGTATTAGGTTTCAATAATCCAGCTAGTTCTGGAAACGTTGCTCCAGTGTACAACAGTGTATTCATGGGTGCATCAGGAATTGACTTCTCTAAAATCAGTCAACCAACTGCTTTTAACGACGAAGAAGTTGCACAAGCGAAATTAGCAGATGCAGAAACAGAAGTGGAACTAGACGTTAAACCACAAACAACGACTAAAATTGCTGCTGTGTATCCAGTACCTGCAACTACACAAGTAACTGTTTCAATTGTTTCGGAGACGAATGCAGATTTAAATATGTTATTGATGGATGCGCAAGGTCGAGTATTAATGCAAATGCCACAAGCGGTGTTTGAAGGTCAAAACGATATGCAAATTGATGTATCTAAATTCCCATCAGGTTACTACTACTTGAGTATTTTAGATAGAAATAATCCACGTCCTACAAAAGAACAAACACACCGAATCTTGAAAATGGACTAAGTGTAAAGATAAAATAGTGGTTTTCCTTATTGAAAAATAAGGTTACATTTCGAATCATCTGTACTGTGCAAACGGTATGGATGATTCTTTTTTTGTCATGAAACTATTTTTCCAATAAAACACAATACGTTAAAATTCGTAAAAGCAATACAATAATTAGGTATAGTTTAATGAAAAGTTTATTTTTATATTTACAAATACTTTGTGCTATACAGAGCATCTAATTTATAAATTACGAAAGTAAAAAACTACTGCAATTGGCTATTCAAACAGATAAAAATATTACCCTCGAAGAACAAATTGTTACTTTCTTACAACAAAAGGATAAAAAAGCAATCTCGTTACTCTACAAGAACTATTCAGGCGCGCTTTTTGGTATCATCAAAAGAACGATTCCTTCTGAGGAAGTTGCGAATGAAGTACTTCAAGACGTATTTGTCAAAGTCTGGAAAAATGCAGATAAGTACAATGCTCAAAAAGGACGCCTGTTCACTTGGCTCGTCCAAATTACTCGAAACGCCTCTATTGATACTATCAGAAGTGGGCGTTATCAACGAGGTACTAAGACAGATGAATTGGACGTTATTGTATCAAATAGCCTAGATCACAGTGAAGAAGCCGATATTAAAGATGAGGGCTTACGAAATGTGGTCAATGAATTAGACCCAAAATATCGATCTATTATTGATTTGGTCTATTTTCAATCATATACACAATCAGAAGTAGCTAAAGAACTCGATATTCCTATCGGAACAGTTAAAACACGAGTTCGATCTGCTATTTTGGAGTTGCGTAAAAAATTAGGTAAAGAATTTTCTAGTGCTATGGTATTGGTGAGTTTTTTAGAAAACTACATCAATTCTTAGAAAGATGTCGTTTTAAGTTTGGATGTACAAAAATACATATCATCTGGTCAATTAGAACAATATGTTTTGGGCGAGTTATCTCCTAAAGAACGCTTAGAAGTAGAAAGGTATGCCAACCAATATCCTGCTATTCAGAAAGAACTGAACTCTATTGATGCGGCACTATTTCAAGTGGCAGATGTCAACTCTATACAACCCAAATTATCCGAGCTAGATATTTTAGATGCACTAGACGATCACTCTACTCCTACCCAATCTGTTAGCGATCAAGCTATTCCACCAAAGGCTAGTCCACAAATTTCTCTAAATAAAACACTATTTTGGATATTAACCAGTGTATTTCTGCTTAAAGGAGTTATTATCGGTTTTTTGGTGTACCAACAAACGCAAACGAACCAACAGATGAATGCCATTCATCAAGAAATTCAGACGCTTCAAACAGACAAAGAAGCCATTGCAATCGCCAAGCAAAAAATGGAACTCGAATTTTGGAAAATGCGTAATGCTTCAAAAAAAACCTTGCTCAAAGGCGAAGGTATTTTCACTAATTCAAAGGTATTTGTTTATACTGATGAAGATCAGCAATCTACTTTTATAGATATTGTCCATCTTGCTCCAATCAACCCTAATCAACAATATCAAGTCTGGGCAATTATTAACGGTCAACCGACCAGTATTGGACTTATTGAAAACGGTTGGAAAGAACTACCTAGTCAGTATTTAAAATACGTTCCCAACGCAATTGCTTATGCTATCACCATTGAACCGAAAGGCGGAAGTAACACTCCCACGCTTGACCAAATGGTCGTTATGGGTGATGTGTAAACAATTCATATTTTGATGTATCTTCGCATTCCTTATGCGTTCACACTTCAATACCATTTTTAAAATATTTGTGGCATTACTTCTACTTTGGGTAATGTATCAACAGGTATTTGGTAGAGAAAACATCCATGAAATCGTTGCCGTTTTTAAAGAAAATTTTCGATTAGAACAAAGTATTTTTTTGATTGGAACATTCTTATTAATGCCTGTCAATTGGCTATTTGAAACCCTCAAATGGCGTACACTCATTTGGAATTTTGAACAACACTCCTTATGGCAAAGCTATAAAGCGATTTTAGTTGGTGTGACTTTTTCGATCTTTACCCCCAATAGAATTGGTGAATATGGTGGTCGAGTATTGCTTGTTAAAGCCGAAAATAACTGGAAAACCGTCGTCGCCACGTTGGTCGGTAGCTTTAGCCAGTTACTGGCTTTGCTATCTTTTGGTTTAATCGGTTTAGTCTACTTTGTGCAATATTTTTCAATGCTAGAACCACTACTATTGAGGGGAATTAGTATTATCGGAATAGCATTGGTAGGATTGATGATTTTTTGTTTTTATAATATCGATTTGGTTATTCCATTGATAAAGCGTATTCCGTATGCACACCTGTTCAAACGATTTACAAAAGATGTTAGCGTTTTACAAAATTATACTAAAAAATCGTTAAGTAGAGCCTTACTTTTTGCAAGTTTGCGTTATGCCACCTATCTTATGCAATACTATTTGTTGCTCTTATTTTTTGGAATAGAAGTACCATTTTGGATTGGTGCAGCAGGCATTGCTACTATATTTTTAATACAAACTAGCATTCCTTTACCACCTATTTGGGACTTACTGGTACGGGGCGAAGTAGCCCTTCAAATATGGGGGTTGTTTGATGCAAATGCGATTAGCGTTCTAGCTGCCACCTTTAGTTTATGGGTAATAAATCTGATTATTCCCTCGTTAATTGGAATGATATTCATCGTCAATATCAACGTTTTAAAATCTTTAGGCTATGAAAAAAATCATCAAAAAAATAGCACTCTTTAGTTTTTTAATCTTCGGATTATCAGCTTTTACAATCGAAGAAGTTAATACAAACACTCCGCAAACAGCGGCCAATATTGAACCTTGCTACATGGAAAACACTCGTTTTCAGGTAGGTGAACAATTGGTATATAAACTTTTTTATAACTGGAATTTTGTATGGTTATCCGCAGGTGAGGTGACGTTCAATGTCAACGAAGTCGATGGACAATATCATTTGTCGGCTGTTGGTAGAACTTATTCTTCTTATGAATGGTTTTTCAAAGTTCGAGATTATTACGATACCTATGTAGACAAGCAATCTTTGTTACCCACGACTTCCATCAAAAACGTCAATGAAGGTAAATATAAGTTATATAATAAAGTAGAATTCAATCAAGACGAGCATATTGCCGTTGCCAATCGAGGAAAAACAGCCGATCAAACCAAGCGCAAAGAATATAAAGTAGATGAATGTATGCACGACGTATTATCTGTGATCTACTACGCTCGAAATATTAAATTTGATGAAATGGAAACGGGACAAAGTTTTCCGATTAAAATCTTCTTGGACAAAGAAACCCATGCGCTCAATGTCAAATACAAGGGCAAAGAATCCCGCAAAAAAATTAAAGGGTATGGAAAATTCAACACCATCAAATTCAGCCCCGAAGTGGTCGCAGGTGAAGTATTCAAAGAAGACGATCAGATGAATGTTTGGGTGTCGGACGACCAAAACTGCATCCCACTACTCATCGAATCCCCTGTTTCTGTCGGTTCTGTCAAAGC
>JAHDFQ010000153.1:4289-12056 GCA_020628085.1 Saprospiraceae bacterium | reverse complement strand
TTTTTCTGACCTACTACTTAAATAATATGAAACCATTTAATTATATATTAATACTCCTCTCATTTTTTATCATTCATAAATCTGAGGCTCAAGAGTTTAAAGTAGAATTGCTTGAAAAACAACGTTCTAGTCATTCTATTCAAACTAATGAAACACATTTATATACAGTATCATTGCAATCAGGTGAGTTTGCAATGTTGGAACTCATGCAGCAAGGAGTAGACGTCGTTGTGAAAACGTACAATACTAAAGGCGAAAAACTAGATCAATTTGATACCTTAAATGGTGCAAATGGCGATGAATTGATATTGATTGATGCTACTGAAACTGGTATCTATAAAATAGAAGTAACGCCATTGAATCAAAAGAAATCTAACAAGATAAAAGAAGGAAATTATACTATTGAGCTACTTTGTAGGAGTACATCCATCAAGGAACATTTAGATCGGGTTTTCAAATTTGTGGGCGATAAAAATCATATTCCTGGTTTTTTAATCAACATTGTTGATAATAAAGAAATCCGCTATCAAAACAGTCAAGGATTTGCTAATATTAAAGATCAAACGCCTTATACGAATCAAACGATTCAACAAATTGAATCCATTTCTAAAACATTTATTGGTTTGTCTATAATGATGTTAGTGGAACAAGGAAGACTAGATTTAGACACGGATATTAATACATATTTACCCTTTAAAATTACGAACCCACACTCGCCCAAAACACCGATAACACTACGTCATTTGGCTACACATACCTCAGGGATCAACGACGGAAAAAACTATAATAAAGCCTACTGGATAGTCGATAAAGAGTCTGCTAAAAATAGAAAATATACGCATAAATCCATTCGTAAAGAATATAGAGGATTACTGAAGAACGAGCCTATATCCATGCAAGAATATCTCAAAAATTTCTTTGTCCCAAATGGTGCATTTTATAGTAAGAAGAATTTTTTTAAACGATCATCTGGCGAAGCGTGGTACTATTCCAATGTAGGCGCAACGCTTGCTGCATATATCGTTGAGTTAGTCAGTGGTCAGCCCTTTGATGAATATGTAGAACAGCATATTTTTAAACCATTAAAATTGAATGAAACCAGTTGGAATAAACCCATTAGTTCCAATAAGCTAGCTATCAAATACGATAGAAACAAATCTAAATATCCAGAAATTCAAGGCGCAACTTATCCTGATGGAGCAGTCTATATGAGTACTTCCGATTTGTCAAAACACTTAATTCATCTGATGAATGGCTATCAAAATGGTAGTGTCCTTCTTACAAAATCTTCTTATCGGGAAATGATGTCCGTTCAATATGAAGAAAAAAATGGACGGTTTAAAGGTATTAAAAATGGTTTGTTTTGGTGGCATTTTGATAATGGTAGAATGGGTCATAATGGCGGTAGCTACGGGGGTAATATTAACCTGTTTTTCTATCCTGATATCAATATTGGCTACACCAGTTTTGAAAACGTCACCACCCATGAATCCGAAGATATTATTATCTCCTCTCAATGGATTAGAACAATTTTAAATCGTTACACTAAATATTTCAAATAAAAACTAAAAGCCATGTATAAATTCATCATCGCAATACTATTTTTAACAGTAATAGCTTGTTCTCCAATAGAAGACATAAATTTTGATCCTAGAGTCTACGAATGCGAACCAACTATCCCAAATACACATGTTAAAAGTGAGCAATTTGAACTTTTCTTGGAAGAACAAGTAGCAGCAGGTTTGCCAGGTATTTCAATGTTGGTTCAAACACCTGAAGGTCGCTGGACAGGATCGGCTGGTGTCGTAGAAATACCGTTTCAAACGCCTATGCAGTCGTGTAATGTACATCGAATTGGTAGTTCCACCAAAGTATTTATGGCAACTATTATTTTCCAATTATATGAACAAGGTTTACTGGACTTAGATGATCCAATAATAAATTATTTACCAAATGATCGTATCGAAAAGATTGAAAACCATGAAGAAATCACGATCCGTCAATTACTCAATCATACCAGTGGCATTCCTGAATACTTGGATATCAACTTGACACTTAATTACTATGACGATCTGACTAGAATTTGGACGGACGAAGAAGAACTGAACATGATTGAAGGTCAAAAAGCAGTTTTTCAACCAGGCGAATACACCGATTATTCTAACACCAATTATTTGTTGTTGGGTATGATTGCTAAAGAAATAACTGGAAAAACCGCCACCGATCTTTTTCAAGACAACATCTTTACACCACTTGGTATGACCAATACCTTTTTTAATGAAAATGGAGAAAATCCAGAGGAGTTGGTTCGAGGTTATTATGATGAAAATGGAAACGGTGACTTTATTGACATCACCGATCATGCTTTTGCACGACATTCCGTAGCTGGTGGCGCAAGTTCTACTGTAGAAGATTTATATACCTTTATCAAAGCATTTTGGGAGACTGAAAATATTATTACTGACGCTACTAAAACCGAAATCACTTCGCTTAAAGATACACCTTTTCTTCATCCAGATCAATTTGAATATGGTGATGATACTATCGTCAAACAAATCAAGGGCATTGGTTTATGCTGGTTTCAATACGATACAGATTTTGGTTTGTGTATCGGACATGATGGTGGATTCAATGGAAGACGATCGGTGTTTCGATATTTTCCCGATTCTGGTGTTACCATCATTTACTTAGTGAATGGAAGTGGAGAAAGTTTGAAAAACACACTTCGAGCGATGCGCCGAAATGATGTGATGGAAATCGTGCTAGAGTAAAATTTATCGGAGTTTTGGTACAGGTACTTTGCTAGATCGAAACGGTTTTAATTGATACCTTATTTTTTCATGAAGTCCATATAAAAGTGCTTTATCAACATTAGGATGTTCCACTAAAACACTATGATTCATCCAAATATAGCTTTCTTGTCGAATGATACCAATATCTTTCACATAATATAACAGCATTTCTTCATCATAAGAGTATAACTCATCGAATTCATATTTGTAAATTTCATATTTTTCTTTATTCAAACGAACTGATACACTATCTATTAACTTTATAGAAACATCGGAATAGCATTTTCCCTTATTATACTGATGTTTCATTTTCCCATTAATGGGAAGTTCGAAGTAGTAATTGTAAACGGTATCTTTTGGAGTAATGATTTGATAATTAAGAAAGACTATTGAGTCTTTTATTTCATAACGATCTAGCATCCGTTGATAGGATTTTACTTTGCCATATTTTTTGTGGGAAATCATAGTTTCTACATCCGATGCAATAGTAGCTTGTTGATCTTCTATACAACCAATGATCCAAAAATTCATAAATATTGATCCTAAAATGAAAATGATGACGGTTTTGTACATGAACGATAATGATTTTAAAATATTTGTTTTAAATAAACTTGATTTATTCTACTTTTTGTTTTTTATTTGTACCAACAACAAAACAGCTCCTATTAAAAATACACCATTTCCCCTATTTCCAGCAGGTAAGTAATAGAAAACGTTGAAAACAATATTCAACGCTATTATCTAATACATTCTAGTTTAACATCAGGATATTAGCGAATAAATATTTGGCATAAGAGATGACTCTTTAGCTACAATTTTTTTATGTCTTTTTTAAAATTTTAAATCAATAAACCTATGTTATTCAATCGATTACAACAAACTCGTATTCTTGATATTTATACTATTAGCACCGTATTAAGCGTTACTTGTCCTTATGCTGAAGAAGGTATTAGTGCTGGTTTTCCTTCTCCTGCTGCCGACCATATTGATATTGCCATTGATCTAAATAAAGAACTTATTAAAAATCCATCTTCCACTTTTTTTGGTCGGGTAAAAGGTGATTCGATGCAGGACATAGGCATTGAAGAAGGTGATTTGCTCGTCATTGATAAAAGTATTGAACCCATTAATGGGAAAATAGCGGTTTGCTTTATTGATGGAGAATTTACGATGAAACGGATTCAATTTGGGAAAGATCATTGCTGGCTTATTCCTGCCAATGAACGATACTGTGCTATAAAAGTAACCGCTGATAATGAGTTTATTATTTGGGGTATTGTCATGTATGTTATCAAATCTTTTTAAACATAGAGTTATGTACGCCTTAGTAGATTGCAATAATTTTTATGCTTCTTGCGAACGTGTTTTTCGTCCCGAACTTAATGGACAACCAATCGTTGTCCTTTCCAATAATGATGGCTGTGTGATTGCGCGAAGCAACGAATCCAAAGAACTAAATATTCCGATGGGAGCACCTGCTTTTAAGTACAAGCAGTTATTCAAACATCAAAAAATCAACGTTTTTTCTTCTAACTATGCCTTATATGGTGATATGAGTGCTAGAGTCATGCAAATGTTAACCCATTTTGCTCCAGAAATTGAAATCTATAGCATTGATGAGGCTTTTTTACATTACAATACATTAACTAATATTGATTTTCATAAACTAGGGAAAACCATTCAGAAAGATATATTTCGTTCAACAGGTATCCCCGTCAGTATCGGATTTGGCAAGAGTAAAGCACTAGCAAAAGTGGCTAACCGTATTGCTAAAAAATTCGTAGATCGAACCAATAATATTTATGTTATTGATACAGAATTGAAGCGAATCAAAGCCCTCAAATGGCTAAAAATTGGTGATGTTTGGGGTATTGGAAGACAATTGTGCAAGCGACTTCAATACTATAATATACATACGGCTATGGATTTGATACAAAAAAGTGATGCTTGGGTGAGAAAAACTATGAGTGTTGTTGAACTTCGGCTTAAAAAAGACTTAGAAGGGCAACCAACAATTCAAATACAAGAAATAAAGAAAAAACAATCCATCGCCACCACTCGATCTTTTGATAAAGACTATACAACTTTTGAAGAAATTCGAGAGCGGATTGTCACTTTTTCGGTTCATTGCGCCAATAAATTGAGGCAACAACAGTCTTGCTGTTCTAATTTATATGTTTTTATTCGGAGCAATAGTTTTAAGCAAGATCAACCTCAATATCGGAGAGGAGTTACGATTCAACTACCTTATCCAACTAACTCTTCTATGGAATTAGCCCAATTTGCTGTTCAAGCATTGAAATCTATTTTTAGAACGGGTTTTCAATATAAAAAAGCGGGTGTGATTGTATCGCATTTAACACCACAACATAAAAAACAACTCACTCTTTTTCAGGCATCTGATCCCCGTCATCAAAAGTTACTAAAAGTTGTAGATACGATCAACCAAAATCTGGGCGATCAGAAAATTCGCTTAGCTAGTCAAGCTCCTGGACGCACTTGGATTATGCGTCAAGAACGGCTTTCACCTAAATACACTACTAAATTATCCGATATTATTCATGTGTATTGATGAAATATTTTACGGAATCATCCAACTTCCAATCCAGTTTTCATTTTGGTAATTAAAAATAGCTCGTTGATGGGCATCTCTACCTAATTTCAGATATTCTAATTCAAAAACAGAAGATTCAATGATCGCAAAATTGACGAATCCTTGTTCGGTATGCTTTTGCCAATCTTCGGTCAGTCCGTTGGAGTATTCATCTATTTTTGTGCTTGGTGCAAGATCAGTACAGTAATTTTGTCGAGCAAAATCAGGAATATTATCCCAGTATTGTCGGCACGATTCATCTTGATTTAGAATATTCGTTTGTGCTTTTAAACGGATTTGGATTTGTTTCTTTGGATGATAAAACAAAAAACTTAGAATAGAATTGGCTTGGAGTTCTGTTATTTTCGGTGAACGAATATCGGTATGAATATGAATTTTTCGGTCTTTTGACCATACTTTTCGGAGGACAACTGTCCGCAATTCTGTAGCATTTTCTCCTATTGTCCCGATCACTGGCGTTCGTAAAGGACTTTTCTTATCGGCTGCTCCACGAACGATGAGTTGCCATGCATTCGTTAATATTTCTTGAAGTTCATTTTTCATATGTTTGGTACAAAATGAAGCCCTTTTTGTTCAAAAAAATAGTCTAAACGAATGTTTATTTCATTTAGACTATCTTTAGTATTTTTCATCAACCTTCCCTTACTTCGAACGCAATCGAATCACAGGACAAATCACTTCTTCTAAAGAAATACCACCGTGCTGGAAGGTGTTTTTATAATAATTATTATAGTAATTGTAATTATTTGGATACAAAAAGAAGCGATCTTCTTTCGCAAAAATAAAGGAAGAACTCACATTTGGTCGTGGTAAACCTCCTTTCTCTGGGTCTTTAATAGCCAATACATCTCGTTTATCATAATCCAAGTTTCGTCCAACTTTATATCGTAAATTAGTCGTTGTATCACGATCTCCAACAACCCTAGAAGGTTGATTCACTCGAATTGTCCCGTGATCTGTCGTTACAATCAATTGAATATCTCGTTCTGCCAAACGCTGCAATGCGGCCCATACAGGTGAGTGCAAAAACCAAGATTTGGTCAAAGAACGATATGCTTTTTCATCGCTAGCCAGTTCTTTCAATACTTCCATTTCTGTGCGAGCATGCGACAACATATCAATGAAATTATACACTAAAACGGATAAATCGTTATTTAAAAAATTCAAGCAATTATCCAGCATTTGCTTGCCTTTGTGTACAGAAGTCACCTTAACGTAATCAAACTTAACGGGTTTTCTAAACGTTCGACCAATTTGCTCTTTCAGAAAATCGTGTTCATGGTTATTTTTGCCACCTTCATCAATATCATTTTTCCACCAAGTTGGATAATATTGTGCCATATCACTGGGCATCATTCCAGAAAAAATAGCATTTCTACTATACTGCGTTGTTGTTGGTAGAATACTATAAAAATAATCCTCCTCTTCTATTCTGAATAGTTCCGTGATGATGGGTTCAATGACCTTCCATTGGTCGTAACGCAAATTATCTAATAACAACATCACTGTCGGAACGTCCTCGTTGATATGTGTAAATACTTTTTTACGCATTAAATTATAGGACATCGTTGGCGCGTCATCACCATCTTCTAACCAGTCTAAGTAATTGCGTTCAACGTATTTTGAAAACTCTCGATTGGCTTCACTTTTCTGCATCGCCAAAATTTCTTCCATATCTGACGTATTAGAAGCATCCAATTTAAGTTCCCAATTGATAATTTTCTTGTAGGTGTCTGCCCAAGCTGGAACGTCCAATCCACTATTGATTTCCATGAGTAGTGATCGAAATTCCTGCTGATAATCAGAAGATGTTTTTTCACGAACCAAGCGTTTATTATCAATAATTTTCTTTAGTGTCAATAGAATCTGGTTCGGGTTGACAGGTTTAATCAAATAATCCGATATTTGAGAACCTAGAGCTTCTTCCATGACATTCTCCGCCTCATTTTTGGTAATCATCACTACAGGAAGATTTGGCCAATCCGCTTTAATTTTTGACAAAGTTTCTAATCCCGTTAAACCAGGCATACTTTCATCCAAAAAGACCACGTCAATATCGTTTGTATTTTCACACTCTTCCAAGGCGTCATGACCATTTGTAACCGTAATCATCTCATACCCTTTTTTCTCTAAAAACATCAACTGCGGTTTCAACAAGTCGATTTCATCGTCAGCCCAAAGAATTTTTATATTATCCATTTAGTTTTAATTTATGTGTCTTTTTAGTGATTTTAATGAAAATTGATTTATTAAGTCTGTAAACATCAAATATATTGAACATTTGTTACATTTCTTTGAAACAAATGAGACATAATTGGTTTTAATGTAGTAACTGAAAGGTGATCAACACAAAACCTATAA
>JAHDFQ010000153.1:0-4189 GCA_020628085.1 Saprospiraceae bacterium | reverse complement strand
TAACAATAAGAATAGCGATTATTTGTATAAAAGATACGTATATAAGTTGGCTTTGTTGTAAATAAATGAAGTTGTGAAATACTCAATCACCTAAATGAGGCAAGATTAATTCTTGAACGAAGATAGTTATCAGAATATTGCTAATTTAGAAATATTCGTCCTATTTAGAAATATGCAGAAGTATAAAATTTTTAATGATCCTGTTTATGGATTTACGAGTGTTCCTAGGGGGATTTTATTCCAACTAATTGAACACCCTTATTTTCAACGATTACGTAGAATTAAACAATTAGGACTGACCGATTATGTATATCCTGGTGCATTACACACTCGGTTTCATCATGCTTTGGGAGCCTTACATCTGATGCGACAGGCGATTAATGTATTGCGGTCAAAAGGTGTTGAAATAACAGAAAAGGAAGCAGAAAGTGTTTGCATAGCAATTTTGTTGCACGATATTGGTCATGGACCGTTTTCTCATGCACTAGAACATACAATTGTAAATGTTCATCATGAAGAAATGTCTATTCTTATCATGAAAGCGTTAAATGAAGAATTTGATGGTCAGCTGACGACGGCTATTCAGATTTTTGAAGATAAGTATACGAAGCACTTCCTTCATCAGCTGGTTTCTAGCCAGATGGATATGGATAGAATGGATTATTTGAATAGGGATAGTTTTTTTACAGGTGTTTCAGAAGGTGTTATAGGTTATGATCGAATGATTAAGATGTTAGATGTTCGCAACGACCGACTAGTAGTTGAAGTTAAAGGCATCTATTCTGTTGAAAAATTCTTAATTGCAAGACGATTGATGTATTGGCAAGTTTATTTGCACAAAACAGTACTTTCGTCGGAACAAATGTTGATTCAGGCTTTAAAAATAGCTAAATCTGCCTATAAAAAAGGAATGTCAATAGAAATGAGTGCACCCTTAAGATATTTTTTTGAGTTATCAAGTAAGTTTGAAAACAATGAAAAAACATATCAATCCATTGTAGATAATTTTGTGCAACTCGATGATTATGACGTGATTAATGTGTTAAAAAAATTTATGAATTGTGAAAACAAATTGTTATCTTACATTTCAAAGCGTATCATAAATAGGCAATTATTTAAGATAGAACTATCCGATTCTGCATTTTCAAGTGACTATATTAAAAAAATACGTCAGAAGATTGCAGTACATTTCGATATAAACAAAAAAGAAGCTAAAAAATTGTTGATAAAGGGAAAGGAAACTAATAAAATCTACTCTAAAAATAACAATGAGATTTTGATTTTACTGAAAGATGGAAGTGTGCAACCCTTATCTTCGGTATCGGATCATGGAATGCGAACAAAAATAATAACTAAGCATTATTTATGTTATCCAAAAAATATCTTATAAATTTGTGCGCTGAAACAGAGTCAATAAAAAACTTTAATAATACTAAATTTAATTTTACTTAATTCAAAACCAATTTATTCAACTATGAAAAAATTGAATCTACTTCTTGCATTTGCATTCGCTTTCGTTTGCAATTTTGCCAATGCACAAGATGTACCGCCAAATGCTGATCCAGGAAAATGTTATGCTAAATGTTTAATCCAAGATGAGTATGAGACTGTCACAGAACAAGTTTTAATTCGTCCAGCATCTTCAAGAGTTGAAGTTGTACCTGCGACATACGAAACAGTAACTGACCAAGTAATGGCTAAGGCTGCTGCTTCTCGTTTGATTGCAGTTCCTGCTGAATATGAAACTGTTACTGAACAAGTATTGTCTAAAGCGGCGGCTTCTCGCGTTATTACAGTTCCTGCTGAGTATGAAACAGTTACTGAGCAAATCATGGTAAAACCAGAAACAAAGCGTTTAATCGCTGTTCCTGCTGTTTATGAAACAGTATCGGAACAAGTAATGGTAAAGCCAGAAACTAAAAGATTAATTACGATACCTGCTGAATACGAAACTGTTACTGAGCAGTATATCGTAAAAGAAGCTTCTACTCGTATTGATCGTGTACCTGCAAGGTACGAAACTCAAACAGAGCGTTTAGAAGTTCGTCCAGCATCTACAAAATGGGTAAAGCGTCCAGGTGACCGTAACTGTTTATCTGAGGATCCTAACGATTGTTTAGTTTGGTGTTTAGTAGAAGTTCCTGCTGAATACAGAACTGTAACTAAGCAAGTGAGAGTTGGTTGTGACTCTGGTTACACAGATAATGGTGATGATTGTACAAAAGTGGTTAACATCCCAGAAGAAGTTGGTACACGTACAAAAAGAGTTGTAAAAACTCCAGCATCTACTCGTGAGGAAATCATTCCTGCAGAGTACACTACCGTAACAAGTACAGTTGTAAAAACTCCAGCTACTACTCGTGAGGAAATCATTCCTGCAGAGTACAAAACGGTAACAAAGCAAGTGGTAAAGAACCCAGCTACACAGCGCGAAGAAGTACTTCCTGCTGAGTATAAAACAATTACAAAGCGTGTTGTAAAGACGCCTGCGACTACTCGTGAGGAAACGATTCCTGCAGAGTATGCTACAGAAACTCGTCAAGTATTGAAAACACCTGCATCTACAAGAACCATTGATATTCCTGCGGAGTATGAAACCATTACAAAGCGTCGTTTAGTGAAGCCAGGTGGTTTTACTGAGTGGAGAGAAGTTGTTTGTGGTGCAAAAGTTACTGCTGACTTGAACCGTCAAATCCAGCGTGCATTAAGAGACAGAGGTTATGATCCAGGACCAATTGATAATGTAATTGGTACTAGAACTAAAGCTGCTCTTACAAAATACCAAAAAGATAACGGTCTTCCTGTAGGACAGTTAGACTACGAAACATTGAAATCATTAGGTGTTTCTTACTAATTATTAGTTGATCTTTAATTAGTCATTAAAGCCCTTCTTCGAAGATTCGGAGAAGGGCTTTTTTCATTTTTAAACTTTCACCTTTATCATTTCTTCTTCAAATCTTCCACAATCGTTTCAGAATCTGTTATAATCGTTCCCAGAATACCACCTAGTTTATAGTTATCAAATCCAACAAAATATAACCCTTTGTGATATTGATCGCCAATGACTTGTTTAGGAACACCATACGAATCGAGTAAGGCTGATCCATTTTCGATAAAATCTTCTACTTTTGCACGGTAGCCAGTTGCTAAAAGAACATGATCGAGTCTTAATGTTTCTCCAGAGGTCAACTGTACCCCATTTGATGAAAAATAATTTATATCAGAAATCACTTTTATTTTACCTGCTTTTATCGCTTCTACTGTTCCAATGTCAATGACAGGCGTTTTACCCGTTGTTTTTAGCTGTTCTACTGGATGTAATTTCGACGTTTCTAATCCATATTTACTCAAATCGCCAATATATCTACTTCGAATAAATGTTCCTAAACGATCTCCTAGACCAAAAGGAATTTTTGCTAGCATTTTGGAAGTGACCTGTACGGGACGACCATTCAAATCTCTTGGAACAATATTGACAGGACTTCGCACCGAGAGATACGTTTCGACACCATGATTGGATAAATCTAAGGCGACTTCTGCACCTGTATTTCCCATTCCAACAACCAATGTTCTACCCTTAAACTTTGACGGATTTTTATAAGTACGACTATGGGTAATAGTGCCTTCAAATATATCTTGATTTTTCCATTTTGGAATGAAAGGAACTCTATTGATTCCTGTTGCAACAATTACATTTTTAGCTATAAATGTGTCATTTGCTTCAATTTTCCAAGACTCATCTTCTTGCTTTTGAATTGCTCTGACAGATTGGTTAAAGATGGGTTGAATACCAAAATGAGTAGCATACTGTTCGTAATATTCAACCAATTTTTGACGTGGAACATATGTTGGATAATCGCTGGGGAAAGGCAAATGTGGTAAGTGTGACCATTGTTTGACCGTATGTAGACACAGTCGATCGTAATGATTGTGCCAAGCAGAAGCGATCTTATTGGTTTGCTCAATTATTGCAAAAGGCAAACCCAGTTTACTCATTCTACCTGCAACTGCCAAACCCGCAGGACCCGCTCCAATAATTAGTGTTTTAATCATTTATGGTATGTTTTGTAAATTTTCATACTTTAAAAGTAACAAAACATTCATGGAAAATCTGGAAATAAATAATAAATCGATATATCTATTAAAACTGGAATTTAATACATGTCAAAAGTATTAATCATATTCAAAT
>JAHDFQ010000152.1 GCA_020628085.1 Saprospiraceae bacterium | reverse complement strand
CGACTTGGGGCAACACCTCGTTTGACAAAATAGGCTTTGACGGATTCACTTCTACGATGACTCAAGGCATAATTATAGGCTTGTGAACCTTCTGCATCCGTATGACCTGCGAGCATCATCTTCGCATTAGCATTTTGCTGCATCATTGCCACTACTTCATCTAGATCAAAGTAGTATTGCGGTTTGACGAAACTCTGATCAGTATCAAATTCTACTAAAGCTTCTATGGAGTAGGCTTTAATCCCTTGATTGATCGTGCCTTGTTGATCCGTCATTTCTTTTGGGCATCCGTTGTCTGCTGGTTTGCCTTTTATAAACGGACAATCATCTTCAATATCGGGCGTTCCATCTCTATCCGTATCAGGACAACCTTTGAACTTTAAAATACCTCGCATATATACACATTCGTCTTCGGAATCTACGATACCATCGCCGTCGGTGTCTTTTTCTTTAACAGGACAGCCTTTGTTTTCTGGTGGTCCAGGAATGCTTGGACAAGCGTCGTACCAATCCACAATACCATCTTCATCTTTGTCCTTCATTCGGTTTGGGTAAGCGTTTGTCGTATCAGTTGGTAAAACGTAAACGGGGGTTGTTGGTGTAGCTGCTTGTTTGGGTTTATTACTTTTTGGAGTATTAAATAAATATGCTAATCCAATTTCAAAACCACCATTGCCGTTGGTGGCTGCTTTTAATGGAGAGGTATTAAAATCATAACTTATCATCGCTCTAAACTGATTCATTTCTAAACCGGCTCCTACAATAAACGCATCTTCTGCTCTATAAGAAAGATCAAATAAAATATCGGTTGTTTCTAAAATACTATAAATCCCTTCTACACCTACTAATATTTCATTGCCACAACATTGTTGAGCATAAATCAGGTGTGGTGCCAGACTAAATTGTTGATTTATTTTTCGTTGCAAACGAGCCTGTACAGCTACTTTTCTAGCCAATCGTTCCGTATCACCAATCAGACTTACAATAGGTTGATGGGCGTGTGCTAAAGATGCTCCCAACTCAAAAGTTACTCGATCAGAAATTTTATTCTGCCAAGCTAAACCAATGACGAAATCAGGTTTTGAAAGACTAGGATTAATATTTTCACCTGATGCTAAACTGCCATCAAATTGTCCAGTAGAGGTGAATTGATTTTCAAAAGTTAATAGACTTTGATCCAGTTGTATTTGGTAGAAACCAACATCTACTCCTACACGTAAGATACTTTTTTCAGTCAACGGTTTTTGATAAGCAAGGCTCGCCATCAATGTTGTATTTTTGTAACCGCTATCTTTTACACCATTTTGGGTAAACTGTGCACCTATTGTCCAATCTTTCATTTGATGCGTTCCATATACTAACGCACTTTGATAGGGCGACACGATATTCGCCCATTGTGTGCGGTGTTGTAAGCCAATCTCATTTGTTGAATGACTAAAAGCAGCAGGATTTAGAAACTGTTGATAATTGCGATATTGAGCATAATGCTCGTCTTGTGCTTGAACGTTGAAATACGACAAACTAAAGAAAAAGAGTAGTGTGAGTAGTGTTATATTTCTCATAACTTAATATTTTGAGGGGATAAATCAGACAGAAAATTTTCGCAAAAGAGACCAAAATAATACTTCACACACCTTATTCTGCGGTTCTTTCAGCATTTCTATGGGCTCAAAATTTTCTGTCTGATTTATTGAGACCCCTTACTTATCGTATTAAAGTAATATGTCCAGAAAGGGTTTCTTGTGTGCCTCCAACAGTTTCATACTGCACTAAATAGGTGTAAGTAGCTTGTGGTGCTGGTGTGTTATCTGAACAAATACCTTCCCAGCCATATTGATTAGAAGTTTGAAAAACAATATTTCCCCACTGATTGAAAATCTGCATGTTCACGTCACTAATGCCTGTTCCACGAAGGGCAAACACATCATTATTACCATCATTATTTGGAGTAAAGGCATTAGGTAGATAAATACCTGTTTCTTCTACCACCAATATGAGTTGCTCCAATTCTACCATATCTGTACAACCATCAAATGTAATGACCTCTAAGGTTACGGGATATTCACCAACTTCTGAATAGCTATGTGTGGGATTTTCGAGGTCTGAAGTTTGACCATCGCCAAAATTCCAGTTGTATGTTTCGGCACTATTGACGTTAGAAGAAAATAAAATTTCTATTCCTTTTCCTACACTGTAAAAATTAGCTTCCGCTGATTGGATAGGTTTATTGGATATAAATACCTCAATAGCTTCTGATAACAAAACCGTCCCATCTAAACTTGTTACTTGAACTTGATAAATTCCTGATGCTTTGACGGCGACATTTTGCTCAGTAAATCCTTCAACAGGCCAACCATCTTTAAACCATTGGTTTCCTTCTATGTAACTAGAAGAAAGGGTAATACTATCTCCAAAACAAGCCGTATTAGTTTCAGATATTAATGCAATGGTAGGTACAGCGGCTTCTATAAACATCACAATAGGCAACACCTCTGATGTCGCTTGACAACCATTTCCGTAGGTTAATTGGACGGTATAATCACCGCCTTCACCAACCGTAATTGAAGGTGTTGTTGCACCATTCGACCACAAGTAAGCATCTCCTTGACTAGCAACTAAGGTTAATGAATCACCTTCAAAAAAGCTAGTTGATCCAACAGGAGTGATGATGGGGGTTGGAACGCCAGTAACATTTACAATTTTGATGGCTTCAACGACTTCTCCATCTTCTTTAGTGGCAATTACTCGAATTTCATTCTGACCATCAGGGAGTTCTGTTGATATAAAAGTGGGAGATGCTGTATTTTGAACAATGGTTTCATTAACATAAAACTCATAATTAGCAAAAATCTGTGGTTGGGCTACGATTTCTATTAATTCGCCTTCACAAATAGCAGAATTTCCTTCCAAAAAGGCTAACGCAACGCCTGTTTCATCAGTGATGATTTTACGAACTAGATGATTGTACGCATCTCCAATATAAATTGTATTCGTTGCTTGATTAAGTGCTAGAGCTGTTGCGCCATTAAAAGTAGCATTATCACCAACACCATCATTTGCACCTGTTTCGAGCGGTGTGCCTACATAATTTTGTATTGTTCCATCAACTGGATTGAGTAATCGAATGACATAATTATAACCATCGGCAATGTAAATGAGTCCATTTTCATCTACTGTAATATCCCATGGATAATTAAATTTTGCTTCTAAAGCTACGCCGTTTTCCAAGCCAATTGTACCCACACCTGCAATCGTCGTTACTTCTCCTTCGGGTGTAACCTTACGGATCAAATGATTCCATTCATCGGCAACTAAAATATTACCATCATTGTCCAACGTCAAACCATAGGGACGGTGGAAGCGGGCTGCACTACCTAAGCCATCTTGTTTTCCAATAGAATAAGGAGCACCTGCTAAGGTTGAAACAATACCTGTATTTGAAATGAGTCGAACAGTATGGGTTAAGTGGTCGGCGACGTATATATTTCCAACTTCGTCAATTTCAATTCCCGTGGGATTTCCAAACGTGGAACTTAGGGGATTTCCGTCAGAAGAGCCAAAGTTTCCTGTTCCTGCTACGGTGGAAACATCTCCATCGGGTGTTATTTTTCTAATTTTATTATTTCTGGTATCTGCAATGTAAAGTGTACCGTCTTTACTAGCACAAATACCCCAAGGCTCGTTGAATAACGCACCGATTCCAGCACCGTCTTGGTCGCCACTAATACCCGGAGTACCTGCAATGGTACTGACCATTCCATCTACTCCAATTTTACGAATCGTATGATTATAGCGATCAGCTACATATATATTACCAATGGTATCGGCGGCTAATCCGTGTGGGTTATTAAAGGTGGCGTTATAAGGTGTCCCGTCTTGGTATCCTGCTATTTCAGGAACACCAGCGACCGTTGTCACGAGTTGTGCGTGGACATGTTGGAGTAGGCTAAGGTATAGGCATATGGATAGTATTCTGTGAACCATAATTCTGGAATTGTTAGAGGTATAGTTTTGTAACAATTAGGCTACACCATACATACTACCAATAGAATGCCAAAACAAGTAACTAGTTGTTATTCAGTCACTTAATTATATTTTTTATTATTTTTTAATTCCCGTAAAGGTACTTTTTCTAATTTTGGGAATAAAAATAGGCTGTCTTTTATAGTAAAGACAGCCTACATTCTATGAACAATTGAACAAAAAATAATCTAAATTTTGGTTGAAATACTTTTTAGGTTTAAGTAGTAGGTCAGAAAAACCCGCCTGCCGTCGGGCAGGCAAGTAATTTTGTCCGACCGCTTATCGTACAATGATTTTAGCATTGTATAATCGACCTGTTATATCAGATGCTTGAATCATATACTGACCTGATTCTAATTGAGTATGAAGGTCTACACTTAATGATTGAACATTATATTCTTGATAAACGACCTGTCCCATAATATTGTAGATTTTTAGTATTTGTATTTCCCCATTATTACCTGTTAGTTCATCTTGAATTTGGATCGTACATCTATCTTCTATAGGGTTAGGATATACGAATAATTTTCCTACTTCTCGATCTTTTGAAGTTTCAATAAAGTTGTGAACAATGTTAGTATTGATTGGTAAATTATTATCAAAAAAGATGCTCGCAAAATTACGTATAACTGTTCCTGCTTTGATACCACTGTTTGGTCGTACACGGAATTTTACATAACCATGCCCCGTCTCATCATCACCTTCTATACTTGGAGGTAAGTCAATATTTTCAAATGTCCAGATCATTTTACGACCATCCATCGTCAAATTATAAGGATGGCTCGTTGTACCCATAACTAAAGATTCAATGTCTAGTTCGTCAGGTAAAGTACTTTCAATTCGTACGGTTTGAGCGTCTAATTCTCCAATGTTTTCAAAACGAACCGTATAAGTTAAATCGGTTTTAGCACGGATCATACCTTGAGGAGAAACCAGCATATCATTTGGATCTAAAGCACCTGTTGCTGGACTCATACGAGCCATTTCATTGTTTCCTGTTAAACAATCGTCGGTTGTTCCATTCGATATTTTAGACTCAAACATCAGCGGATCATCTATATTGACGTTGTTAGAAACAGTGTTGACTAAATAGATCGTTTGATTAGTGAATGGAGCAAGCGTTCCCAAGTTCCAAATTAGTGTATCATTGATGATATCATCCCACGGTAGTGATCCACTTAAGATAGTTGTATTTACATCAGGTAAAAACTTTAAAGTAGTATTTGTACTTTCCGTTGCACCTTGGTTACCGTAGTTTAAAGCGATCACATTTTCAAATCCAATACGTTGTGCTGCTGTATTTACATTTGAATGTAAGTCAGGATATGTACAAGTCGTTCTTAAAGCGAAGTCATTTCCACCACAGTATTCAGTTCCTAAAGCCTGTACGTCAACTGTACTAGTATTGGACTCACAAGAAGAGGTATTCCACCCTAAATTTGATCCAAATTCAAGTGTGTATGTTCCTATTTCAAGGTTGATTTCAAACTCTCCATTTTCATCAGAATAAGTTTTCTTACCACTTGGTAGAATAGTTATTTCCATGTTAGGAACACCATATTCATCTGGGTCTTGTATACAATTTTCATTAGCATCATAATAAACTGTGCTACAAACACGTGCAGCGTCTGGTTCTACAATGGTTTGACAATTATCTAAAGCGACATTGGTGCGTACTTCTCTCAATCCAGAAGTCCATTCAATGACTAAAGAATCAATTTGATTGGCATCTCCCACACCAAATATTTGCTTGTATTCATTTTGTCCACCTGTTCCTCCACCTGTTTGTGATGATATTTCACGCATTTGCCACACATCCTGTCCGTAGATATTTGCTTTAGCATAGATACGTGTTCCTACTGCTGAACCGTTCGTATTTGTACCTTCAAGTGTGACACAAGCTTTGCCTTGACAGTAACCTCTTTCGTTGTCGTAAATATAGTTTTTACTATTCTCGTGGTTGGCAATATAAAGATCAAGATCACCGTCGTTATCATAATCTGCCCAACCTGTTCCGAAAGATTCGCCACCATCTTGTGTCAAATCATTGACCAAAGCTGTAAATGTACCATCACCATTATTGGAATACAAAAAGTTATTTTCGTCTTGATCGTTGGTCACGAACATATCTAAATCACCGTCATTATCATAATCCGCCCAAGAACTTCCGTGTGAATTTCCACCATCGTTGACAATTTCACCTGTTGTGATTTTAGTAAATGTTTCGTTTCCATTATTTCTATACAAGAAGTTATCCTCATTGGCAGCATTCGATACAAATAAATCCAAATCGCCATCGTTATCATAGTCTCCCCAACTTGCACCTACGGAATGACCACCATCCGAAACAATGCTTCCTGTTGTTACGGCTTCAAATGTACCATTTCCTGTATTTTTGTATAAACTATTGTTTGCGCCATTGGTATTAGAGACAAATAAATCTGGATATCCATCATTATTATAATCTCCCCAAACACCGCTTACAGAGAAGTTTGCTTCTAAATTGACAGCAGTTGTTGTTACCTCCGAGAATGTTCCATCGCCATTATTTTTATACAAACGATTGAAACGAGAAGTAAAGTAATCAGCTACAAACATATCCAAGTATCCATCTTTGTCATAATCTGCCCAAGCTGCACTATGACTGTAATAAACGTCATTCACAATAGGATCATTTTGAATACTTGTGAATGTTCCATTTCCGTTATTTCTATATAAGAAGTTATTGAAACCAACATTATTAGCAACGTACAGATCAAGATCGCCATCATTATCGTAATCTGCCCATGAAGCAGCTAGAGAACTTGCTACATCTGTCGCAATAGCACCCGTTGTAATTTTTGTAAATGTACCATCACCATTATTGTGGTATAGTAGGTTTGGTTCATCTGTTTCATAATTGGTTACAAACAGATCGACGTTTCCATCATTATCATAGTCTCCCCATGCCATACCCCAATTATTATCAGAATCTCCAAGCCCAATACCTGTTGGTTTTCCGAAAGAGGCACTTGGATCATATACCATGGCTAGCGTTGGTAATGCATCGCCACAAGGACGGTCACCACCTACTGACAGTGTTGTATAATCACCTGGTTTATAGCTATTATCCAAAGTCAAATCAAAACGAAGATTAACCATGTTAGATGTGACATCTGTTACTCCAACAAGCCCATTAGTTCCAATAATTCCATCCATGTCAGCACCTGTAATCGTGTAGACACCACCTACTAAAGTAGGATCACTAATAGTCGAGTAGTTACCAGAGAACGGATACTTAACTTCCACACTTCCTGGTGTGATAGTAACAGATTCTGATACTGGTATATCAACAGCTGCAAAGAGATCTACAACGCTTGCAATTTTAGAGCTTAACATTTCAATCTCAATGGTTACTGTATTATCACAAGGGTCAGTTGGATTGGTGTAAGTATAAATTTTTGTTTGTAGTTGTGATTCTTGCGGTACTAAATGAAATTCTTCACTAACGATTGGACAAGCAAATGTGTTAATATCTGTTGGATAGCCATCGCAGCCATAACCTGTTTTAGCAGTAAAACTGGATGCACTACAGTTGTCATAATCTACGGTAACTTTGTATGTACGAGACTCGCCTGCTGCCATTGTACCTAATTGGTAGAATCCATTGGCATCCGTTGTTACGGGTGTTCCAGATTCTTCTACACTTTCTAATGTCATAGCATAACTTGGAATATCCAAATACAACCAACTGTTAGGAGAAGCAGATGCGGAAGCGTTATTTTTTACGGTTACATTCCATGATGCCAAAGCACCTGTTCCATCTACTGTTTGTAAATCCGTTGTGATTTTCATTTTAGCAGGCTTATATTTAATAAAGTCATCTGCCCCAGAAACTTCATTTGTTGTTGTTCCACTTAATTTATCGACCTCGTCAAATATCATAAAGTACTCAATTGGTAAATTAGCGGCGGGGTTAACATCACAATCAGGTTCTAATGTCAAATATACATAACCGTTATAACCATCGTCACTTAACGGAACTGTTCCCCCGTTTGGAACATACTGAGCAGATAAATCATATATTAAATCTTGACCAGACTGGCTGGTTGGTGAAATGCCTGTAACTAAAACATCTTGGTGTGTACCCAGCGATCGGTTATTTCTAAATCTAAAATCAGTATTGGTTACGGTATAACCATTTGGGATGGTCACTCTCATTTGGTGAAAATTCGACCAATTTCTATATTCGTATGGGAATGGGTTTCCACCTGCGTAGTTGGTACCTACACGAGCAAAAAAGCCTTGTTCGACAACGATGTCACAGTCCGTTACATTGTACTGTCCACCGCTCCAACTGTGGTATGAATATCCTACAAAGGTGATGTTACCTGCTCTATAATTACATTGATATTGAGTGCCATTGGCAGTATCGCTTAGGTAAAAGTCATTTGGAAAAGTAACTTGTTCTATCTGTCCGCCTACATTTCCTGTAACTCGATAAGTAGCTGTTAGCGTGACAACATCGTCATTTTCAAATACATAACCTGCAATAGCACCACAACCAACCGTTAGGTTTGATGGACTATAATCAAAATCTATTGTTCTGGTTGATCCAGAGACAGATTCTACATATTGTACATTATTACAAGTAATAGTAGTATTGGCAGAAACATCATAGATAGAAATCTCTGCTTCAATCAGTTCAATCATATCTCCAAATTCTCCAATAGTAGACTGAGCATAACCAAAATCAAAAGATGGGAATGTTCCAGATGTTTTTACTGTTCCATAAAAAACTGTATTGAATGTATCATTTTCCATGACACGGTTTGCTCTTATTAACCCCATATTCAAAGAACCACTAGCATCTGCATACCCATCTGCATCATTGTCGGGTTGACCAAAAGAAGTTCGTTCTACCTCAAAATTATTAAAGACCATTCCGTGATCACAAGGCCCAGGACAGTGTATATAGGTATCTACGCTTTCATAACAAGAATAGGGCAAGTGATGCGGAGAAGGACAAGAACTATCAGCAATATAGTACATTTGCATACCCACAGTTACCAATCTGCTACCGTTTAGTTGACTACAATCTGGTGTTAATTTCAGATCAAAAACAGAATAGGTCAGGTTAGTATATGCCATTGCCCAAGGATATTCAGCAGTTAATTCTCTAGTACTACTGTTATACGTAACAGATGAAGGTGTCCAAGTTGTTCCGTTTTTCGTCCAACTTAAATCTGAGTTATTACCACTCCAAACCATGCCTACGGGAATATCAAAAACAACTTCATAGTATGGGTTTGTTCCTTCTGGTAAATTGAATCGACCACTAGTTACTTCAAATGTGTATGTTCCTTCTTGTGCATCTGATAAATCACTAGGAGACTCACCTGTGATGGCCATGTTTTTATCTTTGAGTTCGCCATTTTCAGATTTTGAGTAGGTCTTGCTATTACACATATCTGTATAATCCATTTCATAATCCCAATCATATAAGTCAATATCACCACAGTAAGGTGTATCACACGTATAAGTATCAAAATTAACGGTCATTGTTGCTCCTGGCTGAATAGCTGGTAAGGTAACGTCTATTTTACGAATAGCATTTTCGCCTAAACAAGTCGGTTGTAAGCCACCATAGGTTTGATCGGCAGAAACGGGTACATTACTTGCACCACCCATAGTGTACGTAACGCTACCAGCATCTATGCGTGTATTCATCCAATCGCTACCTACATCTAAAGTCAATTCAATAGCATTGGCTGGCCCTGTTCCGTTATTGGTAATAACGAGACTTTCGTTATTGGCACCATCAAAACATGTATTAAAGTTATGATTAGCAGTGACACTTAAATTTGGAGCAAATAATTGGATTGAAGTATATGGATACTTAGTATTACTTCCATCGCTACCGCCATCACAACCCCAAAAAGCTTTGATTTGAGAACCTTCGCTATTACATCCAAAAGCTGTTAGTGTTTGTGTAAAAATGATTTGCTCATTTTGTTCAAATAGACCATCTCCATCACCAAAATTAGCAATATCTGCACTTGTAAATGTTGTAATTCCAGTTGCTGTATTTAGCGATCCAATATCGACAGCATCCAAAGAAATATTCGATCCTTCTGTATCTTGCACCGTAAATGTAGAAATAGCACCATAACCACCATTAACAATGGTAACGGTACGGGTATAGGTTTGTCCCACAAAAACAGATTGAGAATTAGGTGAAACCGTTACTACACTCAAAGCTGGATATAATACATTATACGGATCAGTCGTGTCATCCTCACTTCCACCTAAATAACTGACAGTAATCTCATTGTTAAATAACGTTCCTCCAGCAAATGCTGCTTTGGCAGCGAATCCAGCCAGTAGATCAATATCAAAACTGACCGTTTCACCATCTGCCACATCATCAGCTGAAAATATCAACGTTGATCCGCCTGTAGAAACAGCAGTAACATTAAATGAAGTGGATTCTGAAAAACTACCCCCATAGGACATACCTGTTGGTAATGCCACACTAACTTGAACGCCAGAAATAGTGGCACCAGAATCATTGGTGAATTCAACAGTAAACGCTTCTGCGTCTCCACAAACGTGTACATTGGTTGGAACAGAAGAATTAAACGTTATTTGTGCTTGCCCTTGAAAAAAAGAAAAGAGCATTA
Source organism: Saprospiraceae bacterium (assembly GCA_020628085.1). Classification (GTDB taxonomy): domain Bacteria; phylum Bacteroidota; class Bacteroidia; order Chitinophagales; family Saprospiraceae; genus JAHDES01. The sequence goes on along the minus strand of JAHDFQ010000152.1, from coordinate 1,377 downwards.
GTAGGAATAGTAGTAAAAAGTGATACTTATTGTTTTTGTTGGAACTAAAAAGATTTGTACCTCTTTGGTTGCTAAATACTTGGTTGGTAAACATCTCACTCATAAATATAGACTTTTGGGTTGTTAATTTATAACAATACAATTGTCAATATCGAACCAAAAACATAAGTGATTGATTATTAGTTGATTGTTTGTGGTTTCGTAGCATCTGAAGTATCATTATGGTACGATATTCCCATTTTTGGAAAGAATGATAACAAGGTGTTTACTGAGGGTGGACTATTTCGTAACACGATCTTTCCATGAATATTTTTTTTTGAAATTTGCCAGAAACCCGATGATAACGATATATAGAAGGTGTAAAAAAGAGGAAGGAAAGAAACTTCGCATGAGGTCTGATCGTCCAAAAAACTGACTAGTGGGATAGAGCAATAAAAAGTCCATTAGCATTTTAATAAAGACTTGAACTAGCAGTGTATATAAAATGGCTTTACCTAGAAATGCAAGTAGTATAACATTGAAAAGTATCGTACAACAAAAGAAGAAAACCATAGCTAAATAAAATGCTACTTGCCATTCGGTATAATCGCTAGACTTAGATGCCCAGCGTAGGCGTTGACTCAAAAAAGATGTCCAAGTAGGCTTGGCGTGTGTTAATACAGTTTGTTTAGGGTGTTTGATAAATCCAATACGATTAGGGTAGAATTTTGCCATTTTTTGCATCAACAGCATATCATCTCCTGAGGCAACATGATCTATTCCTTTAAAACCACCAATTTTATTGAATGCTTTTTTAGAATAAGCTAGATTTGCTCCATTGCACATGTGCATAAACTTACCTGTTATTCCAGCAGCCGTAATACCCATCATCCCAATAAAGTCTAAGGATTGAAATCGTTCTAAGGTGTTTTTTTCTTCATGAAAATTGACTGGTGCAGCGATGAAAACAGCTTTTGTTTTTTCAAAATAATGTGCAAAATGACGTAACCAGTTTTCTGGAATAATACAATCTGCATCCGTACCAACTATTAAATCTCCTTTAGCATGTGCAACCCCAATTTCGATTGCTCGCTTTTTAAAGGATTTGGTGTTGGATTCATCTACAAAATCGGCAAGTTGTAGCAAACGGATATTCTGATCGGCATAAGATCGAATAATATCAGCGGTATCGTCTGTTGAATGATCGTCAATAACAATGACTTCAAATAAATCGGTTGGATAATTTTGGTGAACGATGGAATTGAGGCAAGCTTGTATATTCTCTGCTTCGTTTCGAGCAGGAATAATGATGGTGATTTTGGTTTTAGGAACGAAGGTTTTGTTGAATTTCCAAATAGGCATAATCTTCCAACCTCTTGAGTATCGGCGCATGAGCCA
>JAHDFQ010000151.1 GCA_020628085.1 Saprospiraceae bacterium | reverse complement strand
AGGAGGAGCGTTTTCAAAAATACACAAAAATAGGGCAATACATTCGTATTGCCCTACTGATATTTTGTATCAAATCATTCTGGAAAGAATCCTAGCCTACCACAGTTTAGATTCAGAAATCACCAACCTTTGTCCGTCACTTCTTATTATAGAAATTATTGATACAACTTGTTATTATTGTTAACTAATTATATTTTCTAATTACCATCCCAAGGATAACTGCTGTTATCACAATTTACGGGAGTAACAATCGTCTGTGCTTCAACGGTTATAGGACATGAAGAGGCATTCGTTGCGACTGCTGGATTAATAGTAGTTCCTCCTTGTCCTGTTCCATTGTCAGTAATATAAGTTCCTATAATCGTATGCGACCCAGCACCAGCAGTAGACGCATCAAAAGTTGTTGCTGCATTTCCATCAACGGTAAAAGTAGTACCACTAGCGTCAGGTGTAAACGTACCTGATACCGTTGTATTTAAACTTGTTGATAAATTAATGGGTGAAGCCGTAGAACATAACGGGCTATCAAAAGCAAAATCTAAAATAGGATAAGCACACTGGTTACTAATCGCTATGGGATCACCATTTGTATCTGTTGCTGTCATCCAAGTAATACCACCATCTGTTGAAAATTCTACTAACGTAATATCATATCCTTCTCGATCTACGTGGTTAAATGTAATGTTATAAGCTCCTGTACCAGCACCTGTTTGTGTTGCCATGGCTGGTAAGACCAAATCCGTTGTACCAACTGTTTCTGTAGCTATTCGAACCATTACATCAGCCGGACCATTTATAGTAACAGTCTCAGAGAATGTTCCATCACCTACCATATTATTTACACCTTGATCGCCATTACAAGTACATGGGTCTGTTGCACCAAATGCATTGGTTATTGTAAATGTGGTACTAGGGCAATTCAATACAAAATTATTTGTAACTTGACAAGCTGCTGGTGCACCTGTAAGTGCTGCTGTCCAGTTTACAGTAATGTCTGCATCACCTGGATTTAAACTTGGAGGTGTGGTATTGGAAATTGTACCTCCTGCCCCATCATCATACAAAATCGTTACTCCTGCTCCACAATTATCTATAACAGCATCTGAACAAGTACCACCTGCTGCATTTGTCACATCTGGTAGTGGATATATCGTTAACGTATAAGTACTGACTAATGTGTAAGTATCACCTGCTGAATCTCCTCCACTATTATCAACATCACAATATACATAAGCCATAACCGTTTGATTGTAAGAAGCACAAGCTATTGCATTAGCAGCACCACCATCAGGTAATATGCCGTCTGGAGTAGTTGTCCCAGCCACAGGAGTGATACTAGAATAAACTAAGCCCATCGTATTAGCCGTAGCCACATCTGATTGCCAAGTAGTTAAGTTATCTGTTCCGCCACCAGTACAAACTGTACCATTTCCATCAGCAATAACAGTTGCCGTCGGACAAACCACAGGACATGCAGGAGTTGTAATTGTAAAAGAACCAGTACAAGTCGAGCCTGCAATACCGCTTGTTACCGCTATATCTATTGTTCCTGCTGCATCAGCAGGTTGAGCTGTATACACACCTGTCGTAGAATCCCAATTAGCCACATCGGCATCGCCAGTTGGATTAGAAGCTGCACCCAGCACATCACTACATTGAGGTGTAATTGTATTCATACACATATTTACATTTTCTATAGGAACTTGTATTGCAGGATAAACAGTTAAAGTATATGTACTAACTAATGTATAAGTATCTCCATTTGTAATTGTTCCACTATCATCAGCATCACAATAAACATAAGCCATGACGGTTTGTGTTTCTGACACACAATTATCAGCACCTGAATGTATTCCTGTCGGTAATATATTATCTGGTGCTACTGTCGTAGCTATTGGTGTAACTGATGAATAAACGATACTTCCTACATTACTCGGATCTTGTGTTCCGTCTAATGGATTTGCAGTTGTTACTGATGTTTGCCAAGCAGCTAAATCATCTGTACCTGTTCCGCTACAAACCATTCCTGTGTCATCGGAAGAAGTATTTGTCATCGGGCATACAATACATGTCGTAAAATTAATATTGAAAGTAGCAGTACAACTATTTCCGTCACAAGCTATCATGCTTGTTCCGTCAGAAGGGTCTGTTATCATACCTGTATAAGTACCATCAAAACCAACTGTAACTGTTACTGGTGAGATTGCATTAACTCCGTCAATTATTATTGAACCAATACCTGTAACTGCAGTATTAGTAGTCATATTTCCTTGTCCATCATTATATGAAATTGCCCAGGGCCCTGTTCCTCCAATGGCCGCAGCTAGTTCTGCTTCCGTGATATCTATTGTTCCATCTGTTGCACAATCTCCTATTACTTTTGTAATATCCGTTGGCATTGGTTCTTCATAGACAAATAAAGCTATGCTATCTTCCGTTACACACCCACAAGATGAAGTAACGGTATAATTCACTATATTTTCATTACACATCCCCGCTGTCGCCACATTAGCAGCAGCTGGGTCAAATTCATATATTTCATCTCCATTATTTGGAGTACCATCAGGATCGTTTGATAAGGTTAATCCTGGACCTGAGACAGTTAACATTTCTTGTTCAATAGTGAAATTGAAGAAATTGTAATTACAATCTGTAGCTAAAGCTGTAGAGGAAGCCGTAGCTATCGGAATACCACAATGATCTACAATAGTATAGCTACTCGCATCATTATATCCATCAAAAGTCAAATTCCATAGTACAATTGAATAATCCCCTGGTGCTAAATTCGTAGCAATATTACCGTTCGAAATGGTACTAGATATTTGACTAACACATATATTAGCAGGGTCAAATCCAGCTACAAATGCTCCACTTGCATCTATACCATTAAAAATGGCATAAGCCCACTGAGTTGCACCAACTGGAGCTCCACTAGCTCCATTTCCCCCAACATAATTTACAATATCAAGACTTCCAGGTGTAGATGTTAATGCTGGAGAAAACGTAAAAGTTGTTGCAGCATCACCTGAGCAAAATTCTGTTCCATTAGGAATACTTGGAGTTGCATTTGAGGCAGAAGCATCTATTGCCACAAAAGATACCGTAAAATCAGGAATGACACATCCATCACAGTCTAAAGCTCCAGTAACTGTATAATTATATGTACCTCCCATTCCAGCACCTGGATGTGTAAAGGTTACATCGGGGCCCATATTAGTATCTATATTAGCTAAACCTGGATCATCGGTAGAAGACCAAGTACCTGTACCCGCCATAATTGGACATGCTAACAGTTCTAAATAGAAATCTGTATAATTTAAGGTCATTCCGACAATATTATTAATAGGATTGGCATTTGCACCTAGACAATCAAAATATTGTGAATTTATAGTCCAGTCACCCACAGATGAATCATTGGTAAAAGCAGTAAAATTACCATCATCTGGTACTACACAAACAGACCCTGCCGTTGGACAAATACCTGTCTCAGAAAAACACAAAGCCGTTCCTGACGGAAGTACTCCCGTAGTGGTTGGTCCTCCAAGACCTGTTGAAATTGAAAGCGATACGGTTGTTCCACTAGGACTAATCAAAGCTAGAGATAATTCTTCTAAAAGGATATCTGTATCAAAAACAATACAAAACTCATCCACTCCATCAACAAAAGGGCCTTGTACTGGATTTGAAGTAGAAGGTGGAACAGAACCAGTTGTTGTAATTGTAGCGACAGGTGTTGATCCAAAACCATGAACTTCTCCAAAATTATTTGGTGCTCCTTCACACGCTGCAAAACCAAATGCAGTATTATTATTATAGACAACAGGACTATTTAAACTACCACTAGTCGCATTCATTTCTTGGACGGGTGTTGGTTTCTGATTTTGAGCTGTTACATCAACCGTTTCTCCCAGACAAACTGATCCAAAACCTGAACCTATACCAGCTAATGGTTCTGGTACATCAGTAATTATCATTGCTGTACAAGTATATTCATTTTGTGCAGTAAGACTTAGTGTTGCTGTACCATCTCCAGCTACTGGCGTGTATGAAACTGTTCCATCTCCGTTTACTACACCTGAACCATTACCTCCAGAGACAGCGGTAAAACTATCACCACATGCAGCCGTGATTATAGTTGGTCCACAGTTACTAATCTGAACTATCGGATCTTGTTCTGGTGAAGGATTGACCGTTATTACACCAACTGTAATAATCTCACAACCATCACCTCCTAGTGCTACAATATTGTTATTAACATCCATATTGAAAATTCCAATAGGAATCTGAATTGGATCACAAGTCGTATTAGTAAACCCACCAACTAAGGTTAGATCGTTACAACCACCTCCGTTTGCTCCGTTTGTTGCTAAAAAGACAACGTTTGCATCAAAGTCTGGATCAGATCCAACTAACCAGTCAGATGCTGCACCAATAGGAAAAGCTGTTGGTGTACCACCCGGAGCATAAACTGCTAGACCGTAGCCTGAAATACCACCTGCCACATTAGGATCATCAAATTGATTCCAAGTTGTACATAGCGCTCCAAAATCAATAGTAATATCATCACCAGAACACACAGGATCTATTACAAAACCAGGGTTATCTGGATCAGAGTCGCATGTTGGTGGTTCAACTACATCAAAACAAACTTCTTGAAGTGTTGCATCAAAATCGGTTGCACAATTATTTTCAGTATAGGTCAAACAAACCACATAATCTGTAAATCGAGTTAAGCCTGTAGCATTACCAGCCGTACCTCCTGAAGGTTGATTTACTGTAATGCCTTGTGTAGTAGCATCTGTACATGTATTTGCATCAAATATTTGAATACTTTGATCTAAACAAGTAGGATCACCCGCAACTGTAAAAGGAATGTATGAAGCACTTGAAGCTGTAGTTGTGTAGGTATGACAGAATGTTACTGAATTACCTGAACCTGCTTCTAAATTATATCCTATTCCATCAAAATCATTACATCCTATACCTGAACCATCACCTGCGGCCATAGAAGTAGAACCTGAACCTGGATAGATATCTGAAGTATATGTCGCACTAGGGCATGAATTTGCTGCAGCATTTGCACAAGTAGATGCACATAATTCTGGACATCTAGGTACAGTAACGTTTAATTCTTCTCCAAAACAAGCAAAAACGGCGTCGTTCCTTACCGCAATATTTACTACACCACCCGCAAAAGGTCCTGTTAAGGTAGCACTCACCGTCGCATTTCCTGTATTGGAATCTCCAACATTAATAGTTGGAACAGTAGTGATTGCAGTACCACCATTTATTTCTACTGTGAAGGTAGAGTTACCGTCTCCATCTTCGTCTGCATCGATATAATCGAAGGTTACTTCCAAAACAACATCATCTCCACTACACATAATATTAGCAGATGTAACATTTGAAATTGAACAGTTTGAAGCAGTCGTTATATTATACATCCAATCGGTACAAGCTTCATCTAAGGCTGTTATACCATAGTTTGCAGCACCATCAAAACCTACATCTCCAGGGTGAAGATTTGGATTAGTCGGTGCATTAGCATTACAAACAACAGGGTTCATAATAGCAGTACATTGTGTACCACCAGTTCCTGGATCACCTGCATCTCCTCCAATATGTCCTACACCAACGGCATGTAACATTTCATGTATTAAAGTAGCCGTGTATGAATATTCTCCTGTACAACCTGAACCATTGTTCATGACAAAAAACGGTGTATCTAGGTTTTGCCACATATCACCACAAATATCCGTATTACAAGAAGGAGGTGTAAATCCACCAAATGAACCACCAATACCAAGTACACCCGCACATCCTGACAAGTCTGCTATTTGGTTACAGGGATCATTAAAAAAAACCCACATTTTATTTGGATTAGATCCAGAACCTCCATTACATGCTAGGGCATCGTCGGCAGCAGAACCACTTGCACATGATACAGCACAGGGCGCAACTCCTCCGTATGTAAGGTTTAGTCCTGGCATACTGTTCATGGTAGTAACGGCATCTTGTAAATTCATCAAGTTATTGGCATTAGATGGGTCTGTACTTGCTGACATAGCTACACAAACATCCCATGAGTTAGTAGCAAATCTACCCGGAGTATTAGCATCACAAGTTGCTTGGCTTCCAGCACCAGTACAACTGCTTTGTGGCCCGTCATTTCCTGTACAGCCAAAAATAGTGGTACAGTGTGCGGGAACATCATTGGGACAAGGACCAAAACCTGATTTTTGCTCGCTACTAGGATTATATTGTTGAATATCTTTTACATTTTCATCAACAACTAAACCTGCTTTCACGGACGACCAAGTTTCCGATCCACCAATAATTTCTTGTAAAAAAGGAATCAATTTCTTTACTTTATAGACACCTCTAAAGCCATCTATATCTGTATTAATATCTGCTGCTAAATACAAATCTAAAAAAGAGGCATTATGAGCAAATACCTGTTGCCCTGCATAATCTCCTTCTTCAAACACACCGAGTGATAGAAAATTTGCTTTGAAAGTACCATCAGATCCACGCCCCAAAAAAAGCAAATAATTTTTACCAATTTCATAATTAGTATCACCTGATATTTTAGTAAAACGATCTCCATTCATCGAACTATATTCACCAACATATATAATATCTTTGGTGATATATTCTCCTTTGATGGATTCGATAACTTCAAATTTATTTAAATAAGTATTATCTCCAACGTGACCTACAATTTTACCATAAACGACAATATCAGAACTGGTAGCCATTGTTCCCATGTCTTTCGAAGGAACAACAATAGTTGCAAAACTCCATAGCGGAATCAGACAAATTAATATTAGATTAAGTATTTTTTTCATCATGAGACTAATTTAAGTTTGGGTTCAGTCATTATTAATTTGGTGTTGTAGGAGTAAATTCGACGTCTTTATAATCAATTGGTTGGAGTACTATTTCTGGAGCAGCAGCAGCTTTTAATCTTTTATGCACTTTATTGTAAATACGCACTAGACTGTAATCTACTGATTGTAATTTTGCTGGTTGTGGAATTGACTTTTCTGTTTTCAGAGGAACTACTTGTTCTGAATTTTGAACAGGAATAACTTTTTTACTTATATCTTGACTGTAAAGTAAATTACCCGAAAAATAAAAACATAAACTTAGTAATGAAACCTTCACTATATTTTTCATAAGTATTGATTTAGTCTTTGTATAAAATTATTTGACATATTAGATGATCTACATCTAATAGCATTAGAAATTTACTGGGAATTGTTTTCAGGAATAAATAGAACAGCCTGTTTTTTGAGGATTTAGGGCTGCTAAGAATGTATTTTTTGAGGATTTAATTTTTACATTCTTATTATGATCGGTTGATGGAATGGATAGGTTTGGAAATAATATTTGTGTAAGTATGGAAAGCCTAACATTTAATTACATAACATAATTAACGATTCTTGAGCTAGTTTTAATCTGCTTATTTATATATGTCACAAATACCTTTGACCTAGTACAAAGGTAAATAAGGTTCAGGATATAAAAATACCCCAAATATGGTATTTTTTATATATCATTTATCAGTTCATTTAAAAGAACTGATAAATAGTTGCGTCTATATTTATATTCTAAATCCTAGAACATTAATATCAATGCATTTATCGCACTAAACGAGGTCTTAAACTTTTTTTTTACCAATAAAAAAAAGTCTCCACCTTAAACACAAGATGGAGACTTTTTAAGAAATAGAAAAACGAAATGATTAACTTTCTTCTTCTTCCATTTTTGATTTGTTTGCTTTGGAAAATTTCGCAAACTTCTTATTAAACTTGTCGATACGTCCTGCTGTATCAACGAATTTCATTTTACCAGTAAAGAATGGGTGCGAATCACTAGAAATTTCCAATTTCACCAATGGGTATTCTTGACCATCTTCGTCCCAAACGATTGTATCTCTTGTAGCAACACAAGATTTTGTTCTGAATGTGTGATCCGTAGATAAGTCCTTAAAAATGACAAATCTGTATTGTTCTGGGTGGATACCTTCTTTCATTTCAATATAATTTTAAAAAAGTTACGAAACCATTCCAACGGTTTCAATTTTGGATTGCAAAGATAGTATTATTTTTGGTGTAATGAAAGGTATTATTTACTTTTTTCAACTTCCAAGACCCAATTCACAATCATCTTCCGAATTTCATTATCACTATGCACCCAGCTACCTGCATCCAAGTGGCTACCACCTTCGATAGTTTCAAATTCTAGTTGAGTGGGTGATTTTTTTTGTAGGGTTTGAATAAAATGTTGTGTGGATTCATATTCCACCATACCGTCCTTTATTCCGTGTATACAAAGTGTAGGTATATCATGATTCAAAGGTAAGTAATGGACTGGATTAGCAGCTTTAAATTGTGAGCTGTTGCGCTTTCCTGCAAAATCTCGAATAACAGAACTGTACCACATCTTAGATAGATCAAGTGGTGCGCCACACAAGAAAATACCAGAAAATTGATGAATAGAGTAGCCTAATTCCTTTAAACGATCTTGATTATATAAAATATGAGCCACCAGATTTCCACCTGCGGACATACCACCCAGAATAATATTCTTATGAAGAATATCCTTATCCCTCAACACCTCTTTTAATCTCAAAAGCGTTTGATCTATATCTTCTCGGATGTCATAATAGTTGTATTTAGGGCAAGGACGAAAGGAAGGCATAATAACTGTAAAACCTAAATCCGTAAATACTTTTGCATTGGCTTTGAACAATTCAGGACGACCAAACCGCCAGCCACCTCCATGATAATATAAAATGATGTTTTGGCGATCAAAGGTTTTATCTTTGGGCTCTAAACATAAAAAATATTGACGTTTATGTGTTCCATAAACATATTTTGTACCAGATAGTGTACGAGTCGGCGTCAATAAAAACGTTTTTACCCAATAAATAGGCATATAGATCGCTTCCTGAATTAAACTTCCTTTTGGATAAAAAAGCACCAATAAAACGTAAACCAGAATCAGGATGCCCATCGCTAACTTATTTACTTCTTTCCTTGATATATGCTTTCAAATCTTCTAGTTGTTGATTACTCATTTTTTCAAGCGTATATTGTGGCATATATGCACGTTTTCCATAAGTTGGTGGCGTCCCATAACGAGCTACCTGATAGACAGAATATCGAGAGTAGCGATCAAAGTGTTTTTCTAAATGTCGAACTGAAAACTTAGAATGATCGAGTGCATAGTAAGAATAACGGGATTCTCCATGACAATGTAGACAACTATTTTCGTAAATCAATGCCCCGTTTTTTGGATTGCCTTGCTTTGGATAACCTGCTTTTCGATCTTCGGGCGGCGTGACAAAAGTAGCTGGTGAAGCTTTAAGAAATTTTGATTCTACCAATTGAGCTGCTGCTGCTTTATCGACTTTTCCATTGATGGCATCACTAATATTTACTAACTCTTCTTCGGATAAATCCAAATCAGATAGACGGAGTTCTAACGTCCATAAATAGGCTAGAACAGATTCTAATTCCCAAGGTTTGAGTTTGCGACCTTGTGCACATTCAACAGCACAAAGCTGAATGGCTTCACGGATATTATTTCGGGCAGGTTTGACCAAATCACCATACTTTTTATCATAATCACCATTGTAGAAAGAAGTTCTATTGACCGCACCATAAAGAGTAGTTCCTTGTAAAAAGGGCAACCCCTTTTTAGCTGTGTATATCAATCGAGCTTGCGGGTCGGCAACACTTAAATCAGGATCTTCTTTTTCAATATTATGGCAAGAGGTACAAACGAAATGCTTACTTTGTTTAGGTAAGGTTTTACCTTTTATATTTTCAGAAAACCCATTTAACACTAAGTTTTCTCCAACTATAGAAGAAGCACCTTTAATACTAAGGTCAGGGTAATGCTTTACAGCATTTCCATCCAATTTTTTCAGAGTAGTATTAACCTTACTTTTTTTATTGACAATATCTGCATTTACTTTCGATTTTGGACTGAAAGTAGCTGACATCAACACAATAAAGAAAATGGTTATAGAAAAAAAATATTGCATAACAAATTATCTCTAAAATTCTACAAATTAAATAACCGAGAAATGGTAAATCCTAATCTGAACTCACCATCTCCCCAACTACTCCGTGTATTTGGAATATAATCGGGTTCTGCCATACCACGAGCATTCGTCAAGTTGATTTGAAAAACATGTCCACCCGTATCAAATTCTAAACCAATTCCAAAAGGTACATAGTAGCCATTTTCAGCCGTATGTGTTTCTGCCAACGGAATCGTAGCATCTAACAAAACCGCCATGACTTTGCTAACTTGAAATCTAGATGCCAATCCGAAACTAAAAATATCATTGGACTCTCCAAAAGGAGCTAAGTTACGATGTGTGATACTTGGTGTTGCTTGTAAAGAAAACTGGTCAGAGAACTTTCGAGCAAAAATAAATTGCGCTGTATAGACAACACGGTGCGAAAAGGTTTCAAAAAAATTGAGGGCTTCTGGATTCGTTTCATTTTTTTGCATGGTCGATATAGAAGCAATCCCAAAAGCGGCAATAGAAAGTGGTGCACCATCCGTTTTTTGTTGTAACAATTTATATTTAATCATAGGATTAATTAATTGTTTTAATGTTGCTGCACCTTTGGTACGACTCAATCCGACCATGAAACGATCCGTTACGCCATATTCTGCACCAATCGAAACATCAGAGGCATTTTCAAGACCATAAAAAGTTGGCCATCCACCTGCATCACCAGCTAAATCACCGAATCGGTGTCCGATACGAATATCTAGTTTACGTTTACCCAGTGTTTCTGTCGATTGAGAATTAATAACACGAGTATCTTTAAAGGTTTTATAGACCAAATCTTGAGCAGATAAACCGTTGATACATCCAATAACAAATAAAAGGAGTAGATATTTTTTCATAAAAAAGAATATTCTATAATTTAGCAAGGAGTCAATTTAATATTAATTTTCAGGATAACCGCCAGCAATCCAGCATTCCACTAATTGTAAATCTTCTGATGCCATTACATCTGGTCCAATCGTTGCATAAGGTGGTGGCATTTTACTATTATTTCCAACGGGTAGATCAATTACACGCTCTTCAAATAACCCGCTGTTAATCACACTAGACATCAACTGAAAAGAGGTATAATCACCAAACGAACTTCCGCTATTATGACAGTTTGGATGATCGCAATATGTGGTAATAATTGGTTTAATTTGATTATCATAGGTCACATTATCATCAATGCAATCTGGTAGTGTTGGTTCTGGCTGTGAATCGCTAGAACAAGCGTGTAATAAAAAGAATCCTGCCAATAAAACCATACATAACATTAATTTTCTCTGGGATATAAATTGTAGCATAAGCTGTGCTTTTTATAAGATCAAGATTTTGAAATATTTATACGTAAAATATGGATGCTAGTTTAGTAAAACAATTGATAATTTGAATGTTTATCTCCTGTCATTTTTTGCAAGATTTACACCAAAAACCATTCAATTCACATTTTTTAAACCTTTGTTCGGTCTTATTTGTATTTACTATTGCAAGAATAACGTATTTTTGTAGTCTATTTATTAGAAATAGGGTTTATTAACGAAAATAATCATAAAAAGTAAGATATGTATCCAGCAGAATTAGTAGCTCCAATGTCAAAAGATTTGACGGATCATGGAGTTAAAGGATTGACGACGACAGACGAAGTTGTCAACACGTTAGAAAATCAAGAAGGCACGCTTTTATTAGTCGTAAATTCTGTTTGTGGTTGTGCAGCAGCCAATGCTCGCCCAGCCGTAAAAATGGCTTTACAACACGACAAAACACCAAATACCGCAGCCACTGTTTTTGCAGGTGTAGATCGTGAGGCGACTGAAAAAGCACGTGAATATTTATTACCTTATCCTCCTTCTTCTCCATCTATTGCTTTGTTTAAAGATGGAAAATTAGTGCATTTTATTGAGCGTCACCATATTGAAGGTCGTAGCGCAGAAATGATTGCAGCTAATTTGAGAATGGCATTTGACCATTACTGTTAGAAAGAATGTAAAACTAAAAAACCGACATTGATGTAGTTCGATGTCGGTTTTTT
>JAHDFQ010000150.1 GCA_020628085.1 Saprospiraceae bacterium | reverse complement strand
GCTCCAGCCGTTCCTAAAAAGAAGAAAGGAAAGCGGAGCTAAAAACTAAATTGGTTTAAGATGAGTGAGAAAGAAATTATAAAGAACTTAGTAAGTTCTTTTGTAAAAAAAGAGAAACGTGATCGAAGTTTAATCGAATTAAATAATATAAAAAGACGTTCAAAATTTGCTTCTCGAATCAATCATGGGTGGACTGATATATTTAATGAAAGATTATTTCAACCCACACCAAAAAATATTCATAATGCAGAAGTTTTGATTAATTATGTTCCTATCAACGAAAATACTCTTTGTTATGTGATTTCCAATTTTAAAGGAGAAGATGGTGAAATAGTTTCCTTTAAAAAAGCTCTAATAGAATTTTGTACTGGAGCTGCGGGAATAATTATTTATGATTATGAAAATAATATAGTATTTATTGAAGAAGAACAAACAAAAGGAAGTTCTAGAAGATTTGTTGGAAAAGTCAGTTAATATAAGAATAGTATCTTTGAATAACTAGTAACATTCAAAACTAAAATTCATGCGTCACCTACTCTATATAATATGTCTATTTTCTGTGGTTCAGCTTTCGGCACAGCAGCCACTAGCCATCAGCGCATATTGGGATGACTCTTTCGAGGAATGGATTATTTATACCGATGATGAAGCAATAGAAGGTCAATTGCAACCTCGTTGGCTCAATCGAGGTGATTGGACCGAATGGGACTGGCAACTAGGTGATGAAAGTATCTCAATCAAGCAGTTATTCGATAATGATCCAACCCAATGGGAAGTGCGTGGTTTTGGCGGAGATTTAGTGACCTGCCGAGCAGCTTGGAAAGGCGATTTATCGGAATGGAGGGTTACTAACAATTCTATCAACATCACGTTTAGAACTCGCTATGGCAACAATGTTAATGAATGGGTTCTACGAGACAAGACCTACGGAGAATTTATCGTACATACTGATTATCAAAATGATCCCAGAGATTGGATTATTATAGATGAAGTAGATGAGCGTATTTCTCCCAATATGAAAATAGCGATGATTTTTTTAGCGATTTATCACAGCGTTCCGAAGATATAGAAGCGTGTTCATGTTATTTGAAAACATACTAACGAGGAACATTTTAACATATGAACAAGAGATTAGACGATTAAAAATGTTACTCGTTAAAATGTTAAGATATTACTCGTTAAAGAACACTTCGGCACGTCAACACATTATTCCAATCGTTCATCTACCAACCAACGGCCATCTACATTTCTCAAGTCAATATCTTCTGGAATTTTTTCCTCATTTTCTACATATATATATGTGCAAGCAGCTTGAAGGGAGTCCGTTGTACAGCGCAAGGCGGAAATCTTAAATGAAGTGGATTTTTCAAATTCAGTAAATAGTACACCCTTAATGGTATCAATCATAATTTGTGTTTCGGACGTACTATATTTTTTGGCAACATCAAATTGATTATCATAGTAGGCTTCTAACCAAAACTGAGCAACAGCTTCTGGAGTGTTGGCAACCGTAATAACTTCTTTTTTTGAAGTATTGTCAGTTGTACAAGCGAAAAGAAAAAGACAAGAAATCAGGAGGATGAATCGCATTTGAGTTGAGGTAAAACTAAATTTGGTGGACAAACCACTACTCGGAAAGCCCACCAAATTTGAAATATTAATTTTTTTATTGATTGGTTGAATTATTTTTTGAAATGGTGTAACTAATAAACTAATCAACCAATACCTGTCCGCCAAGGGCGGAACTAATAACCGTCAAATTGCTTCGCAATTTTAATTACTCAACATTACAGGCATGACAAGCATCAAAATTTCCTCACCTTCTACAGCGTCGGTTGGTAAAAGGATACCAGCACGTGTTGGTGTTGATAATTCAATTTTGACATCATCTGATTCCAAGACACCTAACATTTCTACTAAAAACTTAGCGTTAAAACCAATAGTCAGTGGATCACCTTCGTAACTGCAACTTAACTGTTCGGTCGCTTCATTAGAAAAATCTAAATCTTGAGCCGAAATAGTTACGTTGCTATTGTTGATATTCAAAATAACCTGATTGGTGGTCTTATTCGCATAAATAGCAATTCGCTTTAAAGAATTTTGAAAATCACTACGACCGATAGACAGCACATTTGGATTATCCACAGGAATAACCGCATTATAATCTGGATAACGTGCATCAATCAAACGACAAACCAATAAAATACCATCAAATTCAAAAAAGGCATTGGATTTATTGAAAGACATTTTGACTTCACCGCCGTTGGGCAGCACGCCTTTTAGTAAGTTCAATGCTTTTTTTGGAACGATGAATGTCGTTGTTACATCGCTACTCACTTCTGTAAACGTATATTTAACCAACTTATGAGCATCTGTTGCCACAAAAGTGATTTTATTTTTATCCACTTGAAAATATACACCCGTCATCGCAGGACGTAATTCATCACTGCTGGTAGCAAATAATGTTTTACTGATCCCTTGATTTAAAGATGCCGATTGCATACTCAAATGATCGACACCGTCTGCCTCTGGAATCGTAGGAAATTCTTGACCATTCTCTCCTGCTAATTTATATTTACCATAAGCAGATGTGATTTGAATACCATAATTTTCCTCGTTAATATCAACAGTAATTGGTTGTTGAGGTAGAGCTTTCAATGTTTCTAACAAAATTTTTGCAGGAATAGCAACCGTTCCGTTGGAGTCAGACATCACATCTACCGTTGTCGTAATGGACGTTTCCAAATCAGTAGCCGCAATCGTCAATTGATTGTCTTCTATGGTAAACAAAAAATCTTCTAAAATTGGCAATACAGGATTAGAACCAATTGCTCCATTTGCAATTTGTAAGTGTTTGAGAAGCTCGGAAGAGGAAATGCTAAATTTCATAGAAAGCGTTGTTGTTTATGGTTAAGGAAAGCATCAAAAAATAGTTTATTATATTTTTGTTGCTCAACAATATGTGAGAATACAAAAGTACAGCTAAAAATCAACTTATTAAAGCAAAAAGAATTAACAAATGTTGGTAACTTGTGTGGAGAAGTACACCTTTAAAATCATATACTTTGATGCAACGAGATCAGGTTTGGTATTTCATTATCAACCCCACTTCTGGGCAAGGAAAAGGAAAAATTCAATGGGCAACCATTGAGTCTGCGCTCTTACAACACCAAGTACCTTATGATAACGTCTTTACCAAGTACAAGTTGCATGCAAAAGAATTGGCTAAAAAAGCAATAGAGGCAGGTTATCGAAAAATAGTGGCAGTCGGCGGCGATGGAACCAATAACGAAGTGGTCAACGGGATCATGGAACAAAAAACAGTTCCATCTACCAATATTTTACACACACTTTTTCCGATCGGAACAGGGAATGATTGGGTTCGACAATATCATATTTCCAACGAATTAGAGACTTGGATACAAATGTTGAAAATGGAATATTCAACGGTTCAAAACGTTGGAAAAGTTACCTATTATAACAATAAAAGAAGAGAACAACGATACTTTGTGAATGTGGCAGGCATGGCGTATGATGCGTATGTAGGCAAAGCCTTGTACGAAAATCAAGGTGCATCATTAAAGCGACTACGATTTTTGTATTTAACCGTCGCTTGCTTGTTTAAATACCAATTGCGAAAGGCTTGTATTCGTTTTAATGATGAAGAGATAAAGGATTATTTTTATTTGATTAATGCAGGAATTTGTAGGTATTCTGGTGGTGGAATGCAGCTTGTGCCACATGCTCACCCCAATGATGGAAAACTGGGAATCACGATTGCTAGAAATCTAAGCAAGCTCGATGTCATCAAAAGTTTACCGCTTTTGTACAATGGAAACATTGACCAACATTCATTGATTAGTATTCACAAAACCAAAAAGATAACGGTTGAAGCAATTGGAAATCAGCCCACTTTGTTGGAAGTAGATGGTGAGTTTTTAGGAGAGACACCCGTTGAAATCAGTATAATCGAGGCTGCTTTGAAAATTGTTATTCCCAAACCAACCAATATTTCTCAATGAAAAACACTTTAATTTTAATCAGCATAGGGATACTTTTAAGTGTATTTCCAACCCATATTTCCAAGTCTTGCGGGCCGCAAAAGACGCTACCTTATACCTATTCTTTTATCAATAAAGATATTATTCCAACGGATATTCCTTATGCGCCTTATTTATTACGTTTTGAAGATTTTTATGAAACAACCATAAAACCAAAAGAAATTCAAGCAACGGATAATGTGAGTGAATGGCAAGAGCGAACCTGTCAAGATGCTTCTAAAAAAGATATTTATGAATTGATTTATAAAGGTGGAGAACGAGAATTTAAACTCATGCAAACTGCCGTGAAGAGTGATAAAATAGGGTTGCCTGCTCGATTATCTAGTAATAGTTTTGCTCAATTCTTAGTTGATAAAAAATGTATAGAAACCATTGACTATTTA
This sequence comes from Saprospiraceae bacterium, assembly GCA_020628085.1. Lineage (GTDB taxonomy): Bacteria > Bacteroidota > Bacteroidia > Chitinophagales > Saprospiraceae > JAHDES01. The sequence goes on along the minus strand of JAHDFQ010000150.1, from coordinate 7,795 downwards.
CTATTTGCTAAAAACTGTGAACCTCATGTGATTGCTTCATCTGATCCGTGGAATATACCTAAACGTGATACGATTGCGATGGAATTTCTGATTCAAAAAGGAAAAAAAGCGTTCAAAAAAACAAAATCTCACTACATCAAATTACGGTACGCCTATCAAATCATTCGCTTGGCACATTACAAGAAAAACTATCAACAAGTCCTCGATTTAGAAGATTTCTTAATGCCCAAAACAGATGCACATCCAAGTTTGATTCATTATTGGATTATGGGACACAAAGCTGGTGCATTGCTAAAATTAGGAAGAAATGTAGAAGCGTCACATTTATATGCGCTTATTTTTGAACATTGTCCAAGTAAACGAGATGCTGCTTTTCGGAGTTTTTACATTAACAATGACGAACAATGGAACGAATGTTTACTACTATGTGAAAGTGATGCCGAACGAGCTATTTTATATACGATTCGAGCTTATGCAGATGAAAGTCGAGCCGTAGAAGAAATGCAAAAAATCTATGAATTGGATGCCAATAATGAAAATTTGCCTTTGCTACTGCTTCGAGAAATGCAAAAACTAGAACGAGATTATTTAGGTTTAGAATTTAATATTAAGAAAAAATCAAATAAACGATATTATAAAATTCCACGTAAAGCTAGTCCTTATTATTTGATACAATTACAAGAATTTGTAGATCAAGTGACGGATGAAGATCAGATTAAAGAAAAGGAATTGTGGCTTGTAGCCGACGCCTATTTAGAGTTATTAGCAGGTGATTTATATGCTTCAAACAAGAGTTTTACAAAGATCAAACCTTTGATTAAAAATGAAGCATTACAAGAACAAGTAGAAGTATTTACGCTAGCGTTGCAAATTTGTCAATATGATGAAATAGATAGTGAAGATGAAGAAGAAATAAGCGAAATTATCCGTCGAAATGAATGGTACAGAAGCGAAAAGTACGACGATTTTCACGACTTTTTGTTCGATAAACTGTCTTACGATTATGCGAAGTACGAACAACTTGGAAAAGCCTTTCGAGCCGTACACACAACCGATGATTTAAAATATAATATTCCGTTAGAAATCATTGATGACCTTTTGGAAATTTGTAACAAGGAAAATCCAAGTAAACTAGAAGAAGCATTGATTGCCAAAAAAAGTGGTGGTACGATTCAAAATGATTTACTCGAAATGAAAGCCACATTTTATCTAAGCAATTTTCAACTTGAAGCTGCCTTAGAAACCTTCAATGAAATACCAAGAGCCGAACAATCAGATATGCAAATCCATCCATATCGAGATGAATTATTGGATTGTGTACATTGTCCAACTTCCGATACTTTAACATTTACAAAAACAGAATTAGTTGCCAAAATGCTTGATCTCAACTATCAAGCAAGAGCCGATTTACAGCTAGGTGCTGCTGCTTTTTACAAATTGGGTTTGATGTATTACAACCTTAGTTATTATGGAAATAGCTGGCAGGGTATGGATTATTTTCGATCAGGAAGCAATTGGAAATACGAAAATGATAAAAATGTCTATCCAGTGTATGACGCGCCTTTTGGAAACCACGAAAATAAAGATTGCTCGCAGGCAGAATTTTATTTTGAAAAAGCTCGTCTCCTCACTAAAAATCGAGAATTAGCAGCACGAGCTGCTTTTATGGCTGCTAAATGTCAGCATAATACGTGGTACAATCACCGTAATAATAAACGCAGTTTATACAGCAATAATATCCCAAAGTTTCCTGCTGAATATCAAATTTATTTTGATTTACTAAAAGATGAATACCAAGATACGCAATTGTATGGTGAAGCTATTAAAGAGTGTAAATACTTTCGAGCGTATGCGTTGAAGTGAGAAACAAAAGATAAGCGAAAGACTATACACGTGTTGATAAATTATTAATTAATACGTATATTGAAAATAAAATAATTTATGAATACTAAATTGACGTTGACACTAGAGAAAAAGGTGATTGATATTGCTAAAAAATATGCCAAAGAAAAGGGACAAAGCCTTTCGGAGTTAGTAGAAAATTATTTCAAAATGATTACCATTCAACACCGTGCAATTGAACCAGAAGAATTATCTCCGAGGATCAAACGTTTGCGCGGTATCGTTAAGTTGGAAGATCATAAAAACTACCAAGAAATTCTAGAAGAGGAACTAACTAAAAAATATGGCAAGTAAATTATTTATTGATTCCGATGTTGTAATAGATTTCTTCACTGATCGAGAACCCTTTGTAAATCCAGCAAGTGAATTATTTGATTGGAATGAAAAAGGAAAGGTCAAACTATATCTTTCGGCAGTTAGTATCAATAACATATACTATATTGTAAGAAAGTATTTAGGACATCAACAAACGATTGCAATAGTCGAGGAGCTAACAGAAATGACTGAAATCATTGGAACTACTCGAAAAGAGATAGTTCAAGCACTAAAGAATAACTTCAAAGATTACGAGGATTCAATTCAGTATTCTACTGCAATTACAATTGAAGGAGTAGAAGCTATCATCACTAGAAATGTGAAGGATTATAGAAACTCCGAGATCGCAGTTTTTACACCAAGAAATTATCTAATCATGAAAAAAGCAATGGAAGAATAGCTTAGAAAGTTTGTTATGTATTTCTCTACACTCCCACCACTACTTCAAACATCCGCTCTTTTACTAAATATTGTTTTGCCAAATCTCGTAACTGTTCCGCCGAAATTGTATTGATCGTTTTTTCTAAGCTGGTAAAATCAGAATAATCCAAAAATTCAGTCACAATAGATTTGATAATATCAGCAACATTCATGGCACCGTCGAGCATCGTGAGCATGTTGCCGAGTAGATAATTACGAACCATTTGCAGTTCTTCCTCTCCTACCAATTCCGTCCGAAGTCGATCTATTTCTTTATAAATTTCTTTAAGCGTATCTGCTACATATTCGTTACCGACTTCCGTTCCTATCGTAAAGTAACCGTCATAGACCATCGAGTCAATACCCGAAAAAATATTATACGTATATCCTTTTTCTTCTCGAATGTTGACCATCAAACGAGAACCGAAATAACCACCTAGAATGGTATTGAGTACAAACAATCCTTGAAAATCGGGGTGCTGCTTGTTGAACAAACGCAAGCCAATCCGAATCGCCGTTTGAGAACTATCGGGAATAATTTTCTTGATTTTTTGAGGTGTTGTGGCGATCTTAGGAAAAGTAGGCTGAACATAAATTCCTCTCGGAATGGTTGTTCCAAAGTATTGGTCTAGTAATTGAATAATAGTCGGATTGGTTCGTCCACTAATAATAATCGTACAATTTCCTGCATGATACTCCGACTGAAAATGATTGATCAAATCTTGTCGAGTTAGTGCCTCATACCCTTCTTCCGAACTGTTATAGCCATATGGATGATCGGGTGTAAAAATACACTCAGTGATGGTTCGGTAAGCAACCACATCACATTTTGTTTCATTCACTTTTATCTGTTGGATACTATTATTAATAACGGTATCTAATTCTGATTGTGGAAAAGTAGGTTTCGTTACTATACTAGAAACAATAGGTAGGAGTTGCTCTAAATGTTTGTTGAGACTATATAAAACAATATTCGCAGTATCTAGATTGGTCGTAGAACTCAGCGTACTGCCGTAATAATCTAATTGTTCAGCGATTTCAGCAGCATCAAATTGTTGTGTACCTTCCCGTAGCATTCGAGCCGTTGTTCGTGCAACCATTGGTTTTTGTTCTTTTGGGCGCCCTGCTCGAAAAATGATTTCTATTTTAGTGATTTCTTGTGTCCCACCTATATTAACTTCGTACAGCGGAATTCCATTTTGTAGAATATGCTTTTTAGGTATGGGTAGATGTAGGTTTTGAATGGGAAAAATGGGCGGTTGTTTGGTTCTATCTAACATGTAAGTTTAATCTTCATACTATGTATACTTTAAAGAAGGGCAAAGGTAGGACTTTATTTTTCAAAAGCCCACAATAGAAAATCAGGCAATACTTTTTTCCATGTACTTGGATGATGTTTTCCTCCTTCAATTTCTATATATTTAATGGATCGTCTTCGATTAATTCCCTTATCTTCCAAAGCTGCAATCAAATCTACAGTATCATCAATAGCATCAATAACACCGTTATTATTCCGATCTTCTTTTTCGTCTTCTGTTCCTGCTTCAAACCAAAATTTCAAATGTTCACGACCTGCGAGTTCACTATCTTCTACCATTTGATGTGCAATACGGTTTCCATCAGGGTCTTTAGGGTTAAAAGCCACAGAACGCCACCATAATGAACCAGAAAATACCCCTACTTTTCCAAATAAAGTTGGACGATTCCAAACGATATCAAAAGCAGAAAGTCCACCCAGAGAAAAGCCTGCAAAGACCCGTTCAGATGGGTTTCGACTGATTCGATATTCTCGTTCTAAAAAGGGTAATAATTCCCACATAATAAACTTGGTATAATCCAAAGCGCGCTCACCTCTATTTTTATAATCAGATTGGTGAGCTGTACCATACTCTTCCATCCGATTATTAGGGTGTACACCCACTACTAAAGTTGGTTTTATACTATCTTCGAAGCTTAAATCAGCTAAGGCGTTTTCTATTCCAACAGCATTCAAATCCTGCCCATCATTAAAAATTAATAAAGAAAAAGCCCTTCTTGTTTCTACTGTTCTAAGCCTCGGTATATAAAAATCGGCACGAATAGATCGGTCCAAGTATACGGAAACAAAGGTTTTTTCAACTTTTTCTATAAAATTTTCCTTCCCAGCTATTTTTTTTTCCATAAAAAAACAAAATATTATTTTGGAGGCTTGTTTTAAAAATAAAGTACTTTAAGAAATAAATAGTTGTTATAGCAACTATTTACCAAATACTATTTCAAAATGATAAAACACACTAGTTTTTTAATACATTCATTAAAACCAACTTTACATATAAACGGTTGTAAATCAATTGATTTATGTTGATAATCTAAATAATACTATCTATTTTTGTACCGTTTTTATAATTTCTTTACAATTTTCATCTGAAAACATAAAAAACGTGAAAGAACAATACGTAAAATGGTATTCCCCAAATTTAGGCAAAGATATAGAAATGCTTATATTTGGTGACCGTGGTTATCCAGTCATTATTTTCCCATCGACCATGGGACGCTACCACGAAAGTAAAGACTTCAAATTGATAGAATCGGCTCGTTGGTATGTAGAACAAGGTTTGATCCAAATTTTTTGTCCAGACAGTATTGATAAATTGAGTTGGTATAATAAAGATATCCATCCAGCACAACGAGTGTATAATCACACTTGTTATGATCGTATGGTAGAACATGAAATTGTAGAAAAGGTTCGATGGAATACAGGTGTTGGAAAGGTCGTCGTAGCAGGTGCAAGTTTTGGAGGTTTTCATGCAGCTAATTTTGCATTCCGTCATCCTAATTTGGTAAGTCACTTATTTTCTATGAGTGGTGCATACAGCATTTCTTCATTTATGGATGGACACTATGATGATAATGTATATTTCAATAATCCAGTGGACTATTTACCAGGACTGAATCATCCTGATTTATACAAAATGAAAATCATTTTAGGCACATCACATTCTGATATTTGTAAAGACAAAAATGTACATTTATCAAACATATTGAACAGTAAAGGAGTCAACCATGTATTAGATTTCAAAGGTTGGGACAAACACGACTGGCCTTTATGGAGGAGAATGTTCCCTGAATATTTATCCGCTATTTGGAATTAACTTTTGTTATTAGTAAAAATGGTGATTAGTTGATTAGTCTACAATAATTCAGAAGTTATTCAAACTAATAACAAATCAACCAACAACCAATTAACCAAACTGCTTGCAGTTTAAAATAAATCAAAATGAAAAAAATAGGTATCCTTTTTGGACAAGAAAATACATTCCCCCAAGCTTTTATTGATCGAGTAAACTCAAAAAAGGTAAAAGGTATTGAAGCAGAGTTTGTTAAAATAGACGAAGTTCGTCAAGCAGCACCATCTGATTATGCAGTAATCATTGATCGTATTTCTCAAGATGTGCCTTTTTACAGAGCGTATTTGAAAAATGCAGCTTTGTGTGGAACGGCAGTAATCAACAATCCGTTTTGGTGGAGTGCTGATGAAAAGTTTTTCAATAACTGTTTATCTGAAAAAATTGGCGTTCCTGTTCCTAAAACAGTATTATTACCATCTAAAGAGATGCCAGATGATACAACGGGTGATTCTTTCCGTAATTTATCTTTTATGGATTGGAATAAAATCTATGATTATTTAGGTGGATTTCCATTTTATATGAAACCTTATGCTGGTGGCGGTTGGAAAAGTGTTTATAAAGTACACAACGAAGAAGAACTATTCAAAGCTTACGACGAAACAGGTCAGTTGGTGATGATGTTGCAAGAAAATATCAATTTCGATAGCTACTTTCGTTGCTACTGTATTGGTGGAAAACACGTGAAAATCATGCACTATGAACCACGTAATCCACACCACTTACGTTATGATGCCAATTTCGATGTATCGCAGGAATTACTGGATACGATGACAGACTATGTCTTGAAATTAAACGAAGCATTGGGTTATGATTTTAATACAGTAGAGTTTGCAGTTCGAGACGGAATTCCATTAGCGATTGATTTTTGTAATCCAGCACCAGACGCAGATGTCAATTCAGTAGGAGCAGAAAATTTTGAGTGGGTGGTGGAAACAGCAGCCAACTACGCTATTGAAGTGGCAAAAGCATGGAAACCAACCAACAATAATGTAACTTGGGGTTCATTTATCAAAACAGCATCAGCAGGAAAGCAAATGACGGTAGCAAAAACTAAAAAAGCTCCAGCAAAAAAAGCACCTGCTCGTAAGACAGCAGTTAAAAAGACGACGACTAGAAAGACGACTGCTAAAAAATAATATCAGCAAAAGCGAGGAGTTGACTCGAGTCAACTCCTCGCTCAATAAACTACACAAAAGGTATTTTAGAAGATGGAAAAATTAAGATTGGCGATTTTAGACATGTACGATGGTGAACCCAATATGGGCATGACAGCTATCAAAGATATTGTAGAGGCTTTTGCAAAAGATATTGAATACAAAGTATTTGATGTACGTGCAAAGAATGAAATTCCTGACATGAGTTATGATATTTTTATATCTACTGGTGGCCCAGGAAGTCCGTACGACGGCGATGGTGTTTGGGACAAAAACTTTTTTGCTTGGATTGACCGAGTGTTTGCTTGGAATAAGCAAAATGAAGCTAAAAAGCATGTCTTTTTTATTTGTCATTCTTTCCAAATGGTGTGTCTTCATTTCGGACTGGCAGAAGTCACCAAACGTAAATCTCGTTCTTTTGGCGTGTTCCCAACGCACAAAACAATGGGCAGTATCAATGATCCGTTGTTTGATAAATTACCTGATCCGTTTTATGTAGCGGATTTTAGATTTTGGCAGGCCATACATCCAGATTTTGAAAAAATGGAGGAAGTCGGTGCAAAACTATTGTGTTTAGAAAAATTCAGACCACATGTTCCATTAGAAAGAGCACTCATGGCAATTCGTTTTTCAGATGAAATTATTGCCACACAATTTCACCCAGAAGCCTGCCCAGAAGCGATGTTGGAAAAATTCACCAAAGAAGAGCAAAAAGCCGATATTATTGAAAAGCACGATGAAGCTAAATATGAGCAAATCATCGAAGATTTACATGATCCAACAACGATTCAGTTAACGTATGATACTGTTTTACCAGGCTTCTTACGTCAGGCAATT
>JAHDFQ010000149.1 GCA_020628085.1 Saprospiraceae bacterium | reverse complement strand
AACTCTTGCACTCGAGCTGAAATTTGATTTCTCAATTCATCAATATTTTCTTTGTTGAGAGCCGAAATAAAAATATTATCATGATCGAACTCATTTTTTAGATTTTCACTAAGCTCTGCTAAGATTTCTTCTTGCATTTCATCATTGGTCAAGTCATCAAAATAGCGTTCTCGGTAAGCATCAATTTTATTGAATACCATTAAAGTTGGCTTGTCCAAAGCATCTAAATCTTTGAGTGTCATGTTGACCGATCGAACCTGATCTTCGTAGAATGGATGCGCAATATCAACAACATGCAGTAAGATATCACTTTCTCGAACTTCATCTAAGGTTGATTTAAAACTTTCCACTAAATGGTGGGGTAGTTTTCGGATAAACCCAACCGTATCCGATAGTAAAAACGGCATGGAATCAAAAACCACTTTTCGCACAGTTGTATCTAAAGTAGCGAATAATTTATCTTCGGCAAACACATCAGATTTGCTAATCAGATTCATCAATGTAGATTTTCCAACATTGGTGTAACCGACCAAAGCCACTCGGATCATTTTACCACGTTGCTTTCGACTGGTCACGTTTTGGCGGTCAATTTTTTCGAGTTTCTTTTTAAGTAAAGCAATTTTATCTCGAATAATCCGTCTATCTGTTTCGATTTCTGTTTCCCCAGGTCCACGCATCCCGATACCACCACGCTGACGTTCTAAGTGTGTCCAAAGTCCACGTAATCGAGGTAGTAAATATTGCATTTGAGCGAGTTCTACCTGAGTTTTGGCTTGTGCCGTTTGTGCTCGACTTGCAAAAATATCCAGAATCAAACTAGAACGATCAATGATCTTGACCTTTAGTTCTTCTTCTAAAATACTGACCTGTTTTCCACTCAGATCATCATCATAAATAACCATGCTGATGTCTTCGTTTTGCTCGATATATTCCTTGATTTCTTCTTTTTTACCTTTACCAGTAAAATAGCGTACATCGGCGTGTTTGATCTTTTGAACAAATCGTTTTTGGGTGATTGCACCTGCGGTCAAGGCCAAAAATTCTAATTCATCTAAATATTCGGTGACTTGTGCTTCGGTTTGATTTTGGGTAATAATACCCACCAAAATGGCGTGTTCTTGTTTCTTTTTTAGTCCAGTCCGTTTCTTTTCTCCTAAATTCCAATTATCCGACATATAAAGTTTTTCGTATTGTAAATGATAAGGAGTACAGAAAATACTCCCGTTCTTATAAATGCTTAAAAGTACAAGATCGTTCCCATAAATGAAAAAAGTCTTGACTATCGTTTAAAGAACGTACAGTAAAAACGACTTTCTACAGTAATAAGTTCAGATAACTACATTGGACTTATTTTATCTTTAAATCAATTTTTGTGAACTATTACCATACCTTTTATTGTTACAGAATCATTATCTTTGCAATCCTTTTCAAAAAAGGATAAAAATTAAAGCAAAATGGCAAAAGAGACAAAGCGACAGCGGCAGATGAGTGAAATTGTTAAACGACATTTCAGTGAATATCTACAGTTGAATGGTTCAAATATATATGGTAGCGAGGCATTGGTGACGGTAACAAATGTGAAAATTTCTCCAGATTTTAATTTGGCAAAAGTTTATTTAAGTATATATAATACCGAAAATAAACAAGAGGTGATTTTGATGATGGAAGATCAACAATATGAGATTCAGCAGGGCTTTTATCAACGGGTGCGTAAGCATGTGCGCCGTGTTCCAGAACTAAATTTTTATATGGATGATACTTTGGATGAGATGTATCGTTTGAGAAGTTTGTTTAATAAGTTGGAAGATGACAACCAGATGGGGCGTAATGAAGAGTAAGTCGTTTACTGCTTCTTACTTCTTTTAGGAATGGGCGAACCATGCGGATCTAAATCTGGATAATTCAACGCAGCATCCATCTCATCAAGTAATTCATCGGTCAATAAATGCTCGTATTTTTCGGCATCTTCATGGATTTGTTCGGCTGTCAGACCGATTCGATTAACTAAATACGTTTCCCAAAGACGGTGTGCCCGTACCATTCTGTTCGCTTGTTCAACCCCTTTTTCTGTTAATTGAACGTGATCTTTTTTCAATAGAACCATGCTCTGTTTTTGTAGTGATTTAAGGTGTTGCAGTAATTTTCCTTTTCCAAAACCTACTCGTTGCAGTAGATTTTCTAACGATAAATCATTTTGTTGTGTGAGTTTCAGCGATTGCTTTAAGATGTCTTCAATTTGTATTTTACGTTGTAATTGTTGTTTTCTAAAATGACTAAACACTAGACCTTTTTTCGGTGCAAAGAATACCGTAATGGTATATAAAAGCGCACCAACAACGACCATTGCAGGGCCAGGCGGTGTATTGTAATAAACAGATAAAATTAAACCAAGCGCAGCGGAAAACATTCCAATAAAACCCGCCAAGGCGATCACTTTTTTGAGTTTATCTGAGAGCAATAGGGCAGTAGCTGCAGGTGTAATCAGCATAGCAACTACTAAAATCATTCCTACTGCCCGAATAGAGGCAACCACAGCAAGTGATAATAATAGCATTAGAAAATAGTGCAATGTTTTGACTGAAATTCCCATCGTTTCGGCGATGACAGGTTGAAAAGTCGTTACAAATAAATATCTATAGAATACGATGATGCATAGTAGAACATACACACAAATTCCAAAGGTCAAATAAATATCTTCGGTGGAAATAGCATTAATATCACCTACCAAGAAATCTTTTAAATCCAAATGAACCCCATCTTTTTGGCTAATAGCTGATATTCCAATTACCCCAATAGAAAACATGGCTGTGAAGACGATTCCAATAGACGCATCATTCTTGGTATTAACATTTTGTTGAATCCAAGTCATCAGAATTACTGAAACCAAACCCGCTAAAACAGAACCTGTGAAAAAAGCAATCGTGCTGTATCCAAAAGCCATAAATGCAAACACAACGCCTGGTAAAATTGCATGAGAAAGCGCGTCCCCAATGAGCGACATATTCCGTAAGACAATAAAAACACCCAATACTCCACACATCAATCCAACCAAGCAGGTGGCGATCAACGCTCTTACCACAAAGGGATATTGAAACATTTCGATGATTTCTGACATTGAACTACTGTGACTATTTTATTGAAGTATAAGAAAAGTTAGGTTCACCTAATTTATTTGGTTAGGTAAAGGTAAGGATAAATTTATGAAAGATTGGCCATTTCTGAAAGAATTCCCTCTTTCATGGCATAAGCAGAGATGTCAATTTGTTTAATATTAGTCATTTTGATAACGACATCAATTAAAATTAGAGCAACGACAATGAGCTTTGCTCTCGAATTAGGTATGTCTCGGTGTACTAAGCGTTCTTCTAGTTTGGTGTGAATAATTTTTTTGTAGAATGGTTTAAATAGTGCTACATCAATAATGGAGTGTTGAGGACTGACAAAGGTTGCTTCTAATACTTTTTCTAACACGTCAAACGTTCCCGATGCACCGACAAGGTTTTGAGTTGGATATTCAGACAATATCGCTTGGAGTGGTTCTAGAATTTGATGGAGAAATATATGAATTTGTTCAATTTCGTTGACTGTAATTGGATCATTTTGATGAAATTGATTATACAAAACAGCTACTCCGATAGGGAAACTTTGAGACCAAATAACCTGATGTTGATTGGCAATAATAAACTCCACACTTCCACCACCTATATCCATAATTAAGCTATTATGATCGCTTAGTGCGACAACTTGTTGAACACCCAGACTAATGAGACGCGCTTCCTCCATACCCGTGATAAGTTCGACTTGTATACCTGTTTTATCGAAAATGGTTTGGATCAACGTAGCACCGTTGGAAGCCGTACGCAGCCCAGCCGTACCAAATGCTTTGATATTTGAAACGCCGTGTTTATCTAATATAATTTTATATCGAGCAATGGTTTCGACAGCACGATTAAAGGGTGCTTTGCCAATTGTTTCAATGCCAGCATCGGCTAGTTGCACAAAAACTCGTTCTCTGTAAACTTCTTTGATGCCTTTTTTTGTTACCCTCGCAATCAACAAGTGAAAGGTATTCGTCCCTAAATCAATGACTCCATATAACTTCATTTTTGTTTGAGGTTTCAATTATTGTGGCTGAACAGATTGAGCCCGCGCCATGATATTTTTAAAATACGCAATGCCTTCGTCAGTCATCACATTGGCATATTTTGGTTTATTATTTTCTAAGAAAACGTAGTAATAGCACCCTTCTTGAAAATATAAATCGGCCTCTAAGTGGTTTTTCCCATCAATTTGGTAGAATACCCGACCAATAGCTTTACAATTTGGGTCAAGTGTAGCAGGTGTTTTAGAAATTTGAGCAATCGCTCCTTGAATGCTTGCTTTTTCGTTTTGGCTAATACTGAAATTAGTATTATAAAACACATAATCTACATAATCACAATTTTCAAAAACATAACTGATGGTTTCAAACGGAATAGATTCCATCGCTTTGCCTTGTGTGGTAGTAGTGCTGTCAGCTTGTTTGCCACTATTAGAATCACAAGCAAAAAAGAACATACAAAATACCAAAACGGAGAAGTACTTATACATAAAAGTAGAATTTATTTGAGTTAATTTTAAAAGTTATAACACGTATTGAAGCTCAAGAAGAAACTCCATAAAGTATTGGTATTGATGGGGTTATCATCAGATCTTTTAAACAACGGGATTATAGAACGATTGTATCGAAATCCTGCACCCCAATTTTCATTGATGTTATACGTAAAACCAACGATGAATGCTACATCATTTTCATTGAAAGCGTCCGTCAAAATCTCGTCAACATTTGTACTCGCCTCAATCAATCGTCCATAAGAAAAACCCGCATGAAAGTGCATACGATAATAATCTAAATCTTCGACCGCCCAATCCATAAATGTGTAATAAACAGGCACTTCTACATAACTAGTTCGGATTCGAGCGACTAATAATCCACTACTTGGAATCAAATCTGATTGACTACCTCTTTGACTATACAGTATTTCTAAACCCAATTCACTTTTTGGACCCAAAATGGCTGCGGCCCTGAGTCCGCCCATCAAGCCCAATTTGTTAAATCCTGCATTCGCATCACCATTAATTTGAGAAGCGTTCAATCCAATGGTGACCCCTGCTTTAAATCGTTGCTGCCCAAAACTGGTCGTTGCCAAACAGACAAATATTATTACGGAAATGATAAATTTATTCATAAGCTCTGAATGAAAATTGATATGAGCGAAGTTACAAACTTTGTGCTACCTTTCTGTATCTTTACTTATATTTTGAAATTCTTTTACAAAAAATAATCGCTGCCTTTTGTTTAAATATACCAAGCACAGTTTAAAAAAAATAGAAAATTTATTCGAAGAAATCGAATATCAAATAAGATACGAAAAAGGAAGTTTCCAATCTGGCTATTGTATGGTAGAACATCGTAAAATAGCCGTCATAAATAAGTTTTTTGATACAGAAGCTCGTATCAATGCCTTGATAGAAATCTTATCAAAAGTAGATGTGGACACCACGACATTAAACGATAAAACTAAAAAACTGTATCAAATGGTTTCCAAATTAGGTACGGAAGAAGAAGCTCGTACAGAAAAATTAGAAGAAGTACCTGTTGAAAAAGAGGAAGAATAAATGAAAGTAACAATTCTTGGGACGGGTACTTCGCAAGGTGTTCCCGTGGTAGGTTGTGATTGTGAAGTTTGCCAGTCACCTAATCCAAAAGATCAACGCCTTCGACCTGCTGCACTTATAGAAAATAGAGATCAACGGATCATTATTGATATTGGGCCAGATTTTCGACAACAAATGTTACGAGCGGATATTCCCTCTATTTCCGCTATTGTACTCACACATGAGCATAACGATCACATGATTGGATTGGATGATGTACGTCCATATAATTTCAAACAAGGTGGCACGATGCCGCTTTATGCACGTGCTTCTGTGGCGCGAGATATACACGACCGTTTTGGTTATGTGTTTGCTAAAAATCCTTACCCTGGTGCGCCTCGCATCACTTTACATCATATTTCCAATGAACCCTTTTTTATAGATGATTTAAAAATTATTCCAATAGAAAGTATTCACGGACGTTTGCCTATTTTCGGATACAGAATTGGTGATTTCACTTATATGACGGATGCCAAGTATTTTGAACGTTCAGAATTAGAAAAAATAAATGGTTCAAAAGTATTGATTTTAAGTGCTTTGCATCATCGAGAACACCATGCTCATTTAAACCTTTCTGAAGCTTTAGAGTTGATTAAAGAAATAGATGTTGAACAAGTTTATTTAACCCATTGTAGTCATCTAATGGGATTGCATGATCAGGTCAATTTGACTTTGCCATCCAACGTAAAGTTAGCTTATGATGGCTTGGAACTAATACTTTAAAATAGTGGGAGGTATAACAACTCAAAATGTTGTTCTCAGGATTCCCTCTCTGTGCCTCTGCGTCTCCGTAGCAAAAAAAACAAGCAATTTCTAAATATGAATCAACTCCATAAAGAAACTAGTCCATATTTATTACAGCACGCTCATAACCCTGTTAATTGGTATGCTTGGAAGCCTGAGGCACTTGAAAAAGCCAAGCGAGAAGACAAACCGATTTTGGTAAGTATTGGCTATTCGACTTGCCATTGGTGTCATGTGATGGAACGAGAATCTTTTGAAAATGAGGAAGTGGCGGCGTTTATGAACGAGCATTTTATCAATATCAAAGTAGATCGAGAAGAACGCCCCGATGTAGATCAAATTTATATGGAGGCTTGTCAAGCCGTTTCTGGATCAGGTGGTTGGCCTTTGAATTGTTTCTTGTTGCCTGACGGTCGCCCGTTTTATGCAGGAACGTATTTTCCTCCAAGAAACGCCCACAATCGTCCTTCTTGGATGCAAGTATTGAAAAATATTTATCAAGCCTTTTACGAAAAACGCTCTGAAGTGGAAGGTCAGGCAGAACGATTAATGTCCTATATAGAACGAGCGGATACCCATTTACTGGGAAATGAAATTGACGGTTTAGAAACAGATCAGCGTTTCACACCTGTTTTAATGGATAATATTTTTTTTCAGTTACAAAAAAACTTTGATACCGAAGAAGGTGGATTTGGAGGTGCTCCCAAGTTCCCCGGGTCAATGTCCATTCAATTTCTATTAGAATATTATCAAAAAACCAATCGAGTAGAAGCCAAGGAACATGCCTTGTTTTCTTTAAATCAGATGATCTATGGGGGCATTTATGATCAAATTGGAGGAGGATTTGCCCGTTATACAACGGATCGAGCGTGGCTAGTACCGCATTTTGAAAAAATGCTCTATGATAATGCCTTATTGGTTTCTGTCTTATCAGATGCGTACAAACTAACAAAGTCCGAATTATATAAAACAACTATTGAAGAAACGTTGACGTTCATTGAACGAGAAATGACCAGCCCTGAACATGGCTTTTATGCGGCTTTGGATGCAGATTCTGAGGGAATAGAAGGGAAATTTTATGTTTGGGATCAACAAGAAATTTTGGATGTTCTTGGAGAAGAAGGGGCTTTGTTGGCTGCATTTTATGGTGTAACCAAGGCTGGAAATTGGGAAGGACATAATATTCTAAATCGTTCCTATTCTTTTGAGGATTTCGCTCAACGGCAAGGTATTACGGATATTCCTGCATTGAAAAGATATGTTCAAACCTCAAATCATAAATTACTAAAAGCACGTGCCAAACGAATCCGACCAGGTTTGGATGATAAAATTTTATTGAGCTGGAACGCACTTATGTGTACTGCTTACGCCAAGGCATATCAAGCTACTCAAAAGGAGAATTATAAATCTATAATGCTTCAAAACATAGATTTTTTATTAGCAAAAATGATAAAAGAAGATAGCGTAAGTTTATATCATACCTACAAAGAAGGCGTGCAGCAATATGATGGTTTTCTAGAAGACTATGCCTTTTTAATCGAAGCTTTATTGACGGTTTATCAAACTATTTTTGATACAACTTATCTACAAAAAGCAAAAATACTGACGGATCATGTCATTGAACAATTTCTGGATGAATCGGTAGGACTTTTTTACTTTACAACGGCTAATCAAAGTGATATAGTGATGCGTAAGAAGGAAATTTATGATAGTGCGACGCCTTCTGGCAATTCTACTATGCTGCATAATCTTCAAAAATTAGCCATTCTCTTCGGCAATCAAAACTACGCAGCACTAACAGACCGTATGTTAGAGAAAGTTGTATCAACCGCAGAACGCTATCCATCTTCTTTTTCTCGATGGTCTAGTGCTATGTTAGCACGATCATATTCGTACAGAGAAATAGCCGTGGTAGGTGAAAATGCGCCTGCTTTAGCAGCAGAAATTAATACCTTATTTTTGTCCAATACGATCATCATGTCTTCTCAAACAGCCGTAAATGATTATCCATTATTAAAAGATCGTTATCAAAAAAATGAAACTTACATATATTTATGTAGCAACTACACCTGTCAAAAGCCCGTAAAAACAGTAGATGAACTATTGGAATTACTTTAAGGTATTACTTAAGTCATACTATGATAACAGAATCAACGTTCTAATTATTCATAAATTCAATCCGATTATATGAAGCAATTTTTTACCTCGTGTCTTTTTCTATTCGTCTTAGTTTCTCTAAAAGGGCAACAAGCCACACAATATAGTTTATATACTTATAATCCATATGCATTTAATCCAGCCTATGCTGGTTTTGATGAATCGTTGAGCATTACGGGAGTTTATCGCAACCAGTGGGTAGGTTTTAACGGAAGTCCTGAAAGCCAAAATGTAAGTGCACACATGCCTTTTTACTTTTTAGGAGGCGGGATAGGCATTAATGTCAATAATGATGTGATCGGCGCCCATCGATCAACGCAAGCCACCATTTCATATAGTAAATATCTTAAAGTAGGTGACGGGCAATTGGGAATTGGTCTTTCAGGAGGATTTGCTCAACAAGCATTTACTGGAAACATACTGAGAACACCCGATGGAGACTATGACGAAGATTTGGGTTTAGTTATTTCTCACAATGATATTTATTTATCTGAAAATAATATAGACGCTATAGCACCAGTTGTTGGAATTGGGCTTTTTTATAAAAAAGATGCTTTACAAATAGGATTATCTAGTAATAACATAATAGAACCATCTTTCGAGTACCAATTAGACACTAGAACCAATATTTTATTGAAAAGAGATTACTTTTTATTTGCAAGTTATGATTTAGATTTAAGTAGTGATATTATGCTAACGCCAAGTCTGTTAGTCAAATCAGATGCGGTCGAAACGCAGACGGATATTTCTATGATAATGACTTATAAAGAGATTATAAGAGTAGGTGGATCGTTCAGAGGATTTAATCCGAATACCTTTGATAGTGTAATAATTATGGCTGGAATTCAATTAAATCGCAACGTTCGCTTTGCTTATGCGTATGATATAGCATTATCAGCCTTACAATTGTACAACTCTGGTTCACATGAGATCATTCTTCAGTATAATTTGAACAAAAAGGTAGGTGCAGGGATTCCACCACCAATCATTTATAATCCAAGATCGCTATAAGTTGTTGATAATTCGATAAGGCATAACTTTTGATTCTAACAAAAAGGTGTTACATTTATGTTGTATTTCTTCTGAAATGTTAAAAAAATAAATAAGCGACGTTATAATGAAATATAGAAGCATTTTCTCCGTTTCAAAAACGTTAAATCATAATTTAAAATAGGGCAATTGTTTAATTAATCACGATTTTATTTTTTTTTGTTTACAAACAACGGTATATTTACGTGCTTTTTTATCCAAACGAGAGACATTTATTAAAATGTTTGCTCTAAACTTCTAGGAAAATTCGGGTGTTAAAAATGGAAAAGTTATTAAAATTTCTTTTTGCTGTAATTGTAGTAGCAGTTATGGCTTCGTGTGGCTCTTCTGATACAGGCCAGCTTGTTGGGGTGTTTGACAGACCAGCATGGAAAGGTATCAATCCTTATGGTATGGTTTATGTTCCTTCTGGAACTCTCCACATTGGTCAATCCGATCAAGACGTTCAAAATACCTTTGTTCAACGCCCAATGGCGATTTCTATTCAAGGATTCTACATGGATGATACTGAAATTACGAACAATGAGTATCGTCAATTTGTAAATTGGACGAGGGATTCATTGGCACATTCCTATTTAGATCATTTTTATGAAGACGATGAAGGAAATCAATTCATTGATCGTTCTTATGAAATTGATTGGGAAGATGAAACATTAGACGATTTATTTTACCAAGGTGAAGATCGCTTCGCAGGGAAGAAAGAGTTGAATGTTTCCAAATTAGAATTTGAATATGAATGGTACGATTGGAAAAGTGCAGCAAGTGCAAATGACAATTGGCAACGTTCTCAAAGTGAGGGCGGACCAGCTCGTAGTTCTTTTATCAATAGAGAAACTGTAAATATTTATCCAGATACCTTGTGTTGGATTCGTGATTTTGCTTATTCTTACAATGAGCCGATGACACGTAACTATTTCTGGCATCCTGCTTTCGATGATTATCCAGTAGTGGGTATTAACTGGAAAGTTGCAAATGCATTTTGTTATTGGAGAACCAAAATCTGGGATTCATATCAAGCAACACGTAATGATGGGGTAAATACAGAAGTCTTCCGCCTACCTACAGAACACGAATGGGAATATGCTGCAAGAGGTGGACATGATTTAGCACCTTACCCTTGGGGAGCGTATTACCTACGTAATGCAAAAGGTTGTTTGCTTGCAAACTTTAAGCCTGGTCGTGGTAACTACCCAGAAGATGGTGGTCAGTATACAGTAAAAGCTGATGCTTATTTCCCGAATGATTATGGTTTATATAATATGTCAGGTAACGTTTCTGAGTGGACAAGTACTGCATACGATGAAAATGCATATTCTTTCATCCATGATTTAAATCCTGATCTAAGATATGATGCAACTGATGACGATCCAGAAGTTCAAAAACGTAAAGTAATTAGAGGTGGTTCTTGGAAAGATATTGGTTACTTCCTTCAAACAGGTACACGTCATTGGGAATTTCAGGATACAACAAAATCTTATGTTGGTTTCCGTTGTGCTTTAACTTTCCTAGGTCGTTCTTTAGGAGACTTTTAATATAAAATATAAGTTTTAGGGATGGATAAAGGTTCTGCTTTTTCATCCCTAAATTTTTATCATCGTATGCTTATATATCATGAGCATCCTACCTAATAGTTTATTATCAAAGAATATTTTTTAATTATATCAAAATGTATGTATTTTACCAAATGAATGTAAAATATGTACATAGTATATATTTCTGACTATTAGTTGATTATGATAGTTTCGGGCTATTTTTTATTTTTTTAAAATAATCGTCAATAAATTGTTACTTTTTTAGAATCCCACGTTAAAATAAAGGGATCATTACTCTGAATTGTAATAACCTACAAATAGCATTTTTTTTAACAAACCTTATTTAAAAACAGTAAAGAAATGAGTTTCTTAAAATCAAAAGGATTTAAGTATATCAAAAACCTTCTAATTGGTGCAGGTGCAGCCGTCGTATTAGTTGGTGCATTAGCAAAATTACTTTCTCACCCATTAGCAGATATCATGTTAACAATTGGATTGTTGACTGAAGCAGGAATTTTCCTTTTCTTAGGAATTATAGGACCAGAACCAGATTATTACTGGGATAAATTGTATCCAGGATTGAGTGATTATGGTTCAAGAATGACTCCATTAACTTCTGGTACAGTAGATGATACTCCCGGTATCAACGGTCAAGTTATGGAACAGCAACTAGGTGGAATGTTAACGGAGTTACAGGGCATGTCAAAAAGTCTTGGTTCTTTAAAAGCATTACAAGAAGTAGATTTCTCTGGTACAAGCGATCAAATCAAATCAATGAGTAATTTTTATACTCGTATGAATGAAGCGATGGCCAATTTAAGCGATACGATGGAGGATACTGTTCAATACAAAGACCAATTAACAGCATTAAATAAGAATTTGAGTTCTTTGAACAATGTATATGGCAATGTATTAGGTGCTATGTCTAACATTGGTAAGTAATCCAATGTTGAGATAGAACAAATTCTTTAACAATAATAATAAAAAATAAGATATGTCAATTCCTAAGGAACCGCGGCAGTTAATGATTAACCTAATGTATCTGGTTTTAACTGCCCTGTTAGCACTTAACGTA
The DNA here is from genome assembly GCA_020628085.1 of Saprospiraceae bacterium. Taxonomy (GTDB): domain Bacteria; phylum Bacteroidota; class Bacteroidia; order Chitinophagales; family Saprospiraceae; genus JAHDES01. The sequence continues at coordinate 11 of JAHDFQ010000149.1, read as the reverse complement.
TCTGCAGAGGT
>JAHDFQ010000148.1 GCA_020628085.1 Saprospiraceae bacterium | reverse complement strand
AACTAATAAAAAAACTACATATTAATAAGAAACGTCGTAAATCATTATTCATAATAAGCTATTAACTGATTTATAGGTATTTATCTGTTTTGAGTAGTAAGCCAAAAAATAATACAGATCATTTTGATTTGGCCTTTACTCCTATTTTAGGCTAAAAGTAAGGGGATTATTTAATTTATATGCTCAATTTTTCGTCGTAAAAGTACAGGAATATATTTTGCTTGCCTAATAAAAAACGAGCAAAAATATGTACCCTGAAACAAAAATAGGACGTAATCTGTATCCTAACCGTTAGGCTGCCAAGTCGCCTAAAGTATGTGTTCACCGCTAAAAAACTGCGTTATATTTTTCTAAACAGAAATTGCTTACAAATTCGTATATCTGCAAGCAATTTCTAAGATTTAACAATAAAAATTATACTTTATCGCATCAAGCTGACATCTCCTTTAAATAATTCTACTATACCGTCGATAAATTCAATTTCGGCATAATACACAAAAACGCCAGGTTTCATCAAATTATTTCTAAAATAGCCATCCCAGCCATCATCTGGATTATTCGCCTGAATATCGTTTCGTTCAAACAATAGACTTCCCCAACGATCAAATACTCGGAATGATTTGATACTCGCCACTGCATTTCCACTATAAATCATAAATACATCGTTGACGGTATCATTATTTGGTGAAAAAGCAGTAGGAATAAATACTGGTCGATTACGTTCTACTTCAATAATAATTTGATCTGTTGCCATACAACCATTTTCATCCATTGCTACCAATTCTAAAACGCCTGATGAAGTGGGTGAATAAACGGGATTCATGCCATGAATAGAAGGATTCGACCATATCAAAGAATCAATAAATGTATTGCTCTGTACTTCTAAAAGAATGGAATCGCCTAATTCTACTACCAAGTCTTCTCCAAGTTCTACTTGTACTGGTGTAGCTGCTAAAACCTGAACAGTATCTACAAATAAACAGCCCGCAGCATCCTGAATGGTTGTCGTGTATGTTCCTGGTGACAAATTATTCATCTGGTTACTTGTACCAAACATATCATTTTCAAAAGCATAAACATAAGGGGCTGTACCTCCTTCTACTGCTGAAACGACCATCAAACCATTATTATCGCCTACACATTGTTCATCTTCTACTACAACTTCAGCATCGGTGATGATATTATCGTTGGATTCTACCGTAATAGATGCTTGCGCAGAACAACCATTTTCTTCGTTTAAAACAGTTAAGGTATACACACCTGCATCAGAAACATTAGTACTTAAAGCAGTATTATTTAAATTATTTCCAGACCATGTGTAGCTATACTGATCTCCTTCCGAAGAACCTAATCCATCTATTTGTACTTCTTCTATGGTACAATCCAGTATGTCATCAACATTAGTGCTTACTGTTGGCAAAGTGATATCTTCAAAAACTTCCACTGTAAACAATTGATCGCAACCATTGTCTTCATTAAAAACGGTCAAAGTATATACACCTGGTTCGTTTACCGTAGGTGTTGTGGTTAACTCGTCGAGGATAATTCCGTTATTAGAATCTGTCCAACTATAAGTATAGACCCCACCAGAAGAAGATTCGCTGCCATCTAATATAATTTGTTCGTTGATACAATTTAATATTTCTGGCGTTTGTACGAATGCCATTGGCACACTTTCATCTTGTTCTACTGTAATGGTTTGTGTTGCAGTACAACCATTTTCGGAATCTGTGATGAACAGATTATAATCACCTGCATTTGCGACGGAAAATATATCCGTGGTAGATACAATCGTATTATTAGCATCCGTCCATTCAAATAATACAGTACCTGTCGTTTGTGTAGTGGAACTTGCTCCGTTTATTTCTACTGTTTCTTGTGTACACGTAATGATGTTAACAGGATCAATACTAGGAATGGGAGGAGCGTTATTGACTAATGCTGTTGTTAAGGCTGTATTCTGACAACCATTATCTGTGTCCGTAACGGTTAGTGTCAAACTTCCTCCGTAATCTACTGTTGCTGTTGCTTCTTGAGAAACTTCCTGACCTGCCTCGTTTGTCCAAACATAGGATAAATTCCCCAAACCTGTCGAAGCAGATCCGTCAAAAGTAACGGAGGTTGTTGTACAGGTAATCGTCTGATCTGTCCCTGCAATCGCAGTAGGTAGATCATTACTAGCCAGTACTTCCAATTCTAAACTATCTGTACATTGATTGTTTTGATTCGTTCCAACTAATGTATACATACCTGCAATATTCGTGCTCGGATTAATTTCTTCATTACCGATAGTTGTTCCTTCATAATACCATTGGTAAATAATACTATCTCCTGCTGGTGTAGAACTGCTTCCATCTAAACTAACCGAGGGTTCAGTACAGGTAATTTGATCGGCATCCGCAGCAAGCATTGGAGCGATAATATCTAAACCGACGTTGACTGTCGTGGTTTCTGTACAACCATTTGGTGCTAATAATTCTAACGTATAAGTCCCTTCTGAATCAACATCTGGGTTTTGAACATCAGATGTAAATCCGTTTGGCCCTGTCCATGAGTATAGGACACCTTGCGTTAAAGAACTAGAAGATATTTGAATACTTGGACTAGAACAATTGATTGTTCCGCCTTCTGCTGTAATATCTGGTGCAACAAAATCTTCTTCTACTTCAAAACTAGCTGTTTCTGTACACCCATTTGATGCCGTTACTAATACAATATACGTATCACTTGCACCCACTTCGATGTTATCATCTGTTGCTAAAGTGCCATTAGAATCTGACCATTCATAGGTCAAATCTGTGTTAGAACTTATGGCTGTTAAGGTCGCCATATCTTGATTACAATTGATATTCGCCCCTTGAATATCTATATCTGGGTTATCATTATCCGCTAAAACGGTATAGGTTGCTTCACTTGTACAAGCATTTATTGAACTGGTGGCGATGACTGTATATGCACCTTCTGTATCTACGTTTGGATTAGCATCTGTAGCTGTAAATCCATTTGGCCCCGTCCATTCATAGGTCATATCTGTTTGATCGCTCGTTGTTTGAATATTAACCTCAGTATTACTACAAGTTATTATATCCGCATCTAATGATAAACTAGCTGTTGATACATCAGACATAACTTCAATCGTAACCGTTGTATCACATCCATTTGGAGCGGTTACGATTCCAGTGTATGTTCCACTTTCTGAAACCATTGGATTTTGAAAAGCAGAGGTAAATCCATTTGGTCCCGTCCATTCATAATTAACGCCTAAGGTCGCAGAGTTTGCCATAATTTGTGTTTCATCAGGATCACAATAAATAACTCCTGCATCGAAAACAACTTCTTGTGGCACTGCATAATCGTCTGCAATGTTAACAAACGATTGACTGGTACAACCATTGGTAGCGGTTACGATCAAATTATACGTTCCAGCGGTAGTTACATTGGGCATTGGATCGGTGGAAGTTGAACCATCTGGAAACTCCCACATGATTGTGGTATTAGCTGTTGAAGAACTTCCCATGATGGTTACTTCGGGTGTATTACAGTTTAAAACGACATCTGTTCCAACGGACGTAGCAGCTGCATTTGGAGCATTAGCATCCAATTCAACAATAGCATTCATTGTGCTTTCGCAACCATTTGAACCTACAACGGATAAGGTGTAAGTCCCAGCAGCGTTGACCATCGGGTTTTGCTCGGTTGAGGTGAATCCACCTGGGCCAGTCCAACTATATGTTACATTATCTGTAGTAGATGCTCCTGTAATTGCAACTGGTTCAGCAGAGCAGTCTAGCATATTACCTGTTGTAGAAATATCAGGCTCTCCTAAATCACTATCTACGGATAAAGATGCTGTTTCTTGGCAGGAATTAGGTGCAGTGATAACTACATCGTAATTACCTGATTCTGTAACCATAGGAGCAGCTTCAGATGAAGTAAATCCATTTGGTCCCGTCCAAACATACGTTACGTCAGGTGTGGTTGAACTAACAGCAATATTTTGGTTTCCAAAACAGTTGATTGTTGTAGACGTGGTTGCAATATTTTGAGGTAGCGTAAAGTCTTCGTTTATCGTAATAGAGGAAAGACTAGAACAGCCATTTGCACCCATTCCCAATAATGTATATTCTCCAGATTGGTCAGCATCAATTGTTGTACCAGATAGTGCGGTACTATTATATGACCAAATCAAAATATCTGAATTATTAGCAGAACTTCCTTCCAAAGAAACGCTACTCAATGTACATCCAATCAATTCCCCTTGTGGTGCGTTGAGTGATAAAATGGGTGAAATGGTATCTATGCTAACGATGGCTTCTGCTGTTGAAGTACAGCCATTATCATTAGTTACCACTAAATTATATGTACCATCAGCAATAATATTATCGGGATTTTCGGAAGACGATGTGAATCCGTTTGGACCTGTCCACGAATAGACAACATCCGTTGTTGGAGATGATCCGCTGATAGAAACGATGGTATTATTACAATCAATTGTATTTCCAGTAGCATTTGCCATAGGTACATCAACGGCTTGGTTCACCGTGATTGACTGCGTGGATTGGCAGCCATTTTCTCCTGTTATGGTTAGCGTATATTCACCACCAATGGTAATGTCCGTAATATCAGTATTGGCATTAAATCCACTTGGTCCCGTCCATATAAAAGTATTATTACCAGCCGTAGTCGTACTACCTGAAAGCTGTACTTGTGTAGTCACACAATCTAAATCATCACTAGCGGATGTTGAAATATCAGGTGATCCTGTGTTTTCATCGACCATGACATTAGCTTCTTGAACACAACCATCATTGGTAGAAACAATTAAAGTATACTCACCTGCGTCAGATAAATTACTAATTGTTGCACCTGATTCGGTAAATCCATTTGGCCCTAGCCACGTAAAATTAGCATCCGAGTAATTAGATGATCCCGTTAAACTAGTCGTGGGGTTATTACAAGTTAAAACCGTTGGAGTACTTATAGTAGCGGTTGGTAAGTCACTAGCCGTAATTGTTGTAGCAGTCATATTGGTACATCCATTTGGTGCAGTGACTATTAAATCATATTCGCCACCTTCGTTGATAGTTGGAGAGGCTTCATCAGAAGTATAACCATTCGGCCCCGTCCACTCATAAACAAGATCATCTGTGGCTGATGATGTGAATAGAACAGAAGAGCTATTGTTACAATCTATTTGATTCGATGGAGTAATTTCGATGTCGGGTTGATCTGAATTTTCAATAACATTAACTTCTGCGGTAGCGGTACAACCACTTGAATTGGTTACTGTGACTGAATATAGTCCACCAGCATCTACTTCTGGGTCTTCCATAAAAGAGTTGAAGCCATCTGGACCAGACCATGCGTAGTTTAGGAAGTTTTCATTTACTTCTAATTCTAGCTCTTGAACTGAATTATTGCAATCAATATCACCAGATGTTAGGGATGTGATTTCGGGAAAATCCGTTTCATCCACCACTACATAAGAACCAGCTCCTGCGCAAGCCTGATCGATATTTACGATAATCAAGGTATATTCTCCAGGTTCGGTAATGACTAAATTTGGATCCGTACTCAACGGATTACTATTTTCAAAATCAATTGACGCCTCATTTCCTGCATACCAATTATAAAATAATTGATCGAATTCTCCCGTTTCTCCCATCAAAGTCACCTCAGTCGATTCACAACCAAAGGGAACATCTTGACTAATCATCACTTCTGGGACTTGAGGAATTTCTGTTAATATAGCGGTTGCTACTTCGTTACAAGCTGGATTACTACCTTGAGAAACAGTTACAGTATAGGTTCCACCTGAGACAACTTCTACAATTGGTCCGTTAGGTGGATTTAAAAATTCTCCGTCTTCCGTTCCCCAAGTATAAGATGTTGCTCCAAACGAACCAGAAGCGTCAATCGTTATAATTTCTCCTGAACAAAAGATACTTTCATATTCTAAATCTGCGAAGACCCCACATGGGTTTGAGTTACAATTAATGCCTGAATCATCGCAAAAAATAATTTCAAAATCTAGGAATGTTCCTACATCTACTGCCTGTGCATCATTTACAGTCAAAGACCATGTACCGTTAACAGAACCTGAATTAAATTCTTCTAAACATCCTGAACTTGGATAATAGCTACCTACCCAGTCATAATCAACAACGGGCATAGTTTCACTATTCCAAACTGCATTTTGACCTGGGTCAGGATTTGCAGACTCGCTACAAGGCACAAACGTAACGTCCCAAGTTGATAAATCTGTATCTCCATGAAAACCAACCGGGCCAACTAAAATAATAGACTGGCCGTCTGGAGAGTTAAGTGTTATTGCCAAATCTCCTAGATATTGATGGTCAAACTCTAGATTCACACCACAAATACCCTGACTAGGGTCAGACAAATCATTATTGGTAGCTCCTTGTACATTTAAATCAAAATCCCCAGTAAAATTATCTGGCATATACTGCGGACAATTTGTACATCCACAACCATTAGGCTGGGCAAAAGCGGAAGTAGAAACGGTAATAAAAGAAAAAAGTAGAAAAATGAATCGAGTTGTAAAATTCAGTTTCATGAAAACATTATTTGGTTGTGAGAGTTTATCGTGGTCTTGATATACTCTTTATTCAATATTAATATGTGTTTTGGTTTTCTAGTATTACTTTATATTACTACATGGGGAAGCATTACAGGTATCTTTTTTAGAAAAGACCGAACCTTTAAATTAAAGTATATCCAAACAATACTTTAATTTTTGCACAAAATACAAAATACTATCCGCTAAACATTCATAAATTATCATATTTAATACTTTATAAATACCTATCGGACAAATTCAATTTTTGAAATATATGTACGTTGGTTGATCTTTAGAGGACATCAAATATTAAAACGCTGTATATAGTTGGAAAGAAATTTTCTTTTAATGGGTTATTACTACACGCTGATAGGTTTGAAATTGGTTTGTTTTCCAACGAAGGATATGCGTTCCTGTAGAGTTGAGAATTTCTATTTTTGTTTGGGTAGCATTCTCCTCAAGGCTACTTTCAAATACCATACGTCCTTGAATATCAAATAGTTGCAATATTCCCTTTGGGGATGTATTTGCATCATGGATGACTGTAAATTGTCCATTATTAGGGTTTGGTAAAATTTCAAATGTATTCATATTGAAGATACTTTGAGTATTAGTCAATGTCAATTCAAACTCATGATTCGTTTGACAACCATTTGCGTCAGTAACGGTAACACTATAAGATCCAGTAGAAAGATTTTCAATAAATAGCGTCGTTTCACCTGTATTCCATTGATATGAAAACGGAGGCGTCCCTCCTACTGGATTGGCGATCAATGATCCGTTGAAACCATTTGAAGGATATTCCAATACATCAATTGTTGTTTCTAAGAGACTAGGCTCATTCAAATTAACGCTCGTAAAAAGATCACAACCTTCGCTATCTGTTATCGACACCTGATATATACCTGCACCGAGATTATCAATAGAAGCAGTCGTTGCTCCTGTGTTCCAAAGAAAGGTATGTGGAGCCGTTTCTGCTGATACAACCGCTGTAATTGCTCCATTTGAATCACCAAAACACGCAATTCCATCAATACGCAAATCAACTGTAGACGTCGGTACGATCATTAACTCTGTAGTGGCTTCGGTCGTACATTCATTATCGTCTTGAACGGTTAGCGTGTATGTTCCATCGCTCAAATTATAAATATTTGGTGTGGTTGCTTGGGTAGACCAATTGTATTGATACGGAGTTGTTCCTCCAGTTATTGTTGAAAAGATAGCTCCTCCATCTTCTACACAATTATCTTCCGTTGTCAGATCAATCTCTAACGCATCGGGTTGGGTTATTGTGATTTCATCCGAAATGGAACAACCATTACTAGAAATAGTGAAACCATACACTCCCATTGCTAAATTATTACGAACAAAATTTTCACTATCGTCTGACCACTGAATTATCCAATCGTTTTGAGAGGCGAGTTCAATTGATCCATCGTTTTCTCCAAAACAAGAAATATTTTGAATAGCATTGATTGTGATTTCAACATTATTTTCGACTAAATTCGTTTGGGTCAAAATCAGACTATCGCATCCATTTATATTGGTTAATGATTCGCTCACTAAACCAGTGTCTTGCGGATTACAGGTTTCAAGTACTATATTAATGGTATCGGAAGTTACCAATATAACGGATTCAATTATAATAGAATCGCAATTTTCTATATCATTTAAAATTGTTGTGAATACTCCTGTATCCGACGGATTACAGGTATTGGAATTGAGGTAAGTGGTATCCAAAACACTTGGAAAAATAGTAGTAATCACCAGACTATCACAACCTAATTGATTGACCAAACTGATGGTATCAGATGATTCTGCTGTTTGTGTACAATCTTCAATACTTAGCCTCGTAGTGTCCGATTCAGAAAATCGAATAATAGTCGTAATTATACTATCGCAACCAAATTGATTGGTTAAATTTTGTATAAAAGTGCCCGTATCCAAGGGATTACAAGAGGCATCTTCAAAATTTAACACATTACTTTCAGCGAATAAAATAGTTGATATAGTCGTTGTGTCACATCCATTTTCTCCAGATAAAACCATCGTAAAAATACCTGTATCGAGCGGATTGCAAGAATAACTTTCTGTGAAAAGCGTATCAATCGTTTCTAAAATAGTTGTTTGTACGGTCAAGCTATCGCAACCAAATTGATTGACATCCATTTCAATAACTACACCCGTATCAATTGGATTACAAGAAGTCAATTCTACAAAAACGGAGTCTGTTAATTCAAAATCGACTTGCGTAAAAATCAAACTATCACAGCCAAATTGGTTTTCTAAAATTGTAATATTCAATCCTGTATCGGCTGCATTACAAGAACTGACATTCAAATATGTAGAATCCGTCGGAGATAATTCGGTTGTTTCAATTAGCAAACTATCGCAACCAAATACATTAGTTAAATTCGTAATAATCGTTCCTGTATCTAGTGGGTTACAAGACATTGATGTAATAAAAGTGGAGTCCGTTTCTATGAAATTTGTTGTTGTAATAATTAGACTATCACAGCCCAAAACATTCGTTAATTGAACCGTATCCAGTCCTGATTCTGATAATACACAGGTTGTTTCGTTGAGGTAAGTCGTATCTGAATTTAATAAACGAATTTGTTCGATTACGATACTATCACAGCCAAATTGATTAATTAAATTTTGGGTAAATATACCCGTATCTAATGGATTGCAAGAAGTAGATTCAATATTAACCAAATTACTTTCTAACAATGAAATTTGTTCACTTAAAATCGTATCACACGCCTCACCTACTCCAAAAAGAACACTAATAAATTGTCCAGTATCTAATGGATTACAAGAAAAATTATTTGTAAAAATAGTATCTAAAGGCTCAAATTCAGTATTAATAATGGTTATGCTATCACAACCAAATTGATTGACACTTACAACCGTGTTGAACCCCGTATCGAGCGGATTACAAGAACTGTCATTGATAAAAATGGTTTGGCTTAACGCAAAAGCTACATGTGTTTGAACGACACTATCGCAAGCTGTTTCGGATTCAAACGTATTGATAAATGTTCCCGTATCTAAGGGATTACATGCAATTAATTCTAAAAAGGTTGTATCAATGGGTTCAAAGCTAATCGTTTCTATTATCAGACTATCACAACCCAATTCATTTTCTAAATTCAATGTTATGATGCCTGTATCCAGCGGATTACACGATGTTGACGTTAAATAGGTAGTATCTGTTCGCAGTAGATCAATCGCTTCGATGACTATACTATCACAAGAAGTTGCGGTTTGAACATTTGTGATAAACAGACCTGTGTCAAGTGGGTTACAACTAGAAGAATTAATAAAAGTTGTATCAATTAGAACCAAATCTACCGTTTCAACAACTATACTATCGCATTCAAATTGATTAATCAAAACGGTTTCTACGATGCCTGTATCTAGGGGATTACACGACGTTGAGGTTAAGTAAGTTGTATCCGTTGGTAATAATTCGATGGTTTCTATGACTAGACTATCGCAGCCAAATTGATTGGTTAATACCACTTCAAAAATACCTGTATCTAGTGGATTGCAAACTTCATTTTGAATGTATGTGGTGTCGGTTGGATTTAATATAGTTGTAGTAATGACCAGACTATCACAACCAACTGCATTCATTAGTACTATTTCTGAAACACCCGATTCTGCTTCAAAACAAGTAAATAGTTCAATATTCGTCGTATCACTTTCTAGTAATTCAATCGTTTCAACAATTAAACTATCACAGCCAAATTGATTTAATAGCGTTTCTTCAAAGATACCCGTATCTAAAGGATTACACGAGGCCTTGAATAGATATGTGGTATCGGTCGGATTGAGTAACGTGTTCGTAATGACGATGCTATCACAGCCAACTACGTTGGTCAATTCAATTTCTGAAATACCTGCTAAAAATGGATCGCAAGTACTAGCAGTTAGGTTGGTAGTATCGCTATCTAATAATTCAATCGTTTCGATAACTAGACTATCACAAGTAAATTGATTAATTAATATTTGTTCAAAAACACCTGTATCTAGTGGGTTGCACGACGTCCCCGTCAAATATGTTGTATCGGTTGGATTAAGCGTTGTTGTGATAATTAATAACGAATCGCAACCAAACTGATTGATTAGCGGTTGTTCGGTTATTCCTGCTTCGTCGGAATTACAGGTTTCGGCTGTCAAATAAGTGGTATCTGTTGGTAAAAGACTAATTGTCGTAATAATCAAACTATCACAAGTAAACTGATTTATTAACGTTTGTTCAAAAACACCTGTGTCTAATGGATTACACGAATCATTAAATAAGTAGGTAGTATCCGTTGGTAATAAAAAAGTATTAATTACCAATAAACTATCGCAACCGTCTTCATTTTCTAAAAGTACTTCGGTTTCTCCGACTTCTGACGGATCACAGTTTCCAACATCCAGATAAGTCGTATCTGATTCGAGTAAGCTGATGGTTTCAATAGTAAAGCTATCGCATTGATATTGAGATGGAAAAACTAAGGTAAATACTCCTGTATCTAAAGGATTACAACTTGCATCAAATAAATAAGTGGTATCTGGTGGATGTACCTCTAAATCCAAAATAAGTATACTATCACAACCCAAAAAACTCAATAACGTATCTCTATATATTCCCGTTTCAGTTAGTAATTCACCTTCAAAATTATAATTTTCATCATCACAAATATGCGCTTCAATATTAGTTTCGGGAATACTTGGAAGAATATTCACATCTATACAATCCGTTGAAATATCACCACAAAAATCGGCAATACCAGCCTCTAAAACTGAACGAATATCCTCTAGTAAAATCGTACCATCAGACGGTGGTAAATTCGGTAAATCGGCAGATAAATAAGAAAATCCACAAACAGAATATTGCCCAACAGCATAATTTCTCAAATCGGGATTATCCTCATACCCTACTATAAATCCACCTTGGGTAACGATATATTGATATTCATAGTCATTATTGGGAGGTGTTCCTTGATAGGTTGGATTGATCGAAAGATTTAGGGATTCGTTTCCAACACAAGACGTAATCGTTTCATTTGCTGGTAAATCACCTGCATTGGCTTTGCAACATTCTATCCCGCTCATATCACAAAACAGAACGGAGAAGTCGAACATTCTACCTGCATCGTCCGCTAGCAAATCATTGATTTCCAGTCGCCATGTTCCGTTTACCGGTCCAGTATTGAAAGATTGCAGACATCCACCAAAGGGTAAATAAGAACCTGTGTACAGACTAAAGGATTGCCAGCTATCGTCATCATTGTTCCATTGAGCAGAAAATCCAGGATCGGGATTTGGAGGATCGGTACATCCGTTGAGCGGGTCTATTTCACCTAAATCACACCGAACAAAAGAGACATCAAATACCGTTAAATCGGTGTTAGATGACTGAACTTGAGGGCCAATTAAAGGAACAAATTGATTGCCAGATGGAGAAAATAAAGTTATTTCTAAATCGGGCATGTAGTCGTGTCGAAATCGCAAAAAAACTGCTCGGACACCTTGATTATCATCAGAAAGATCATTGGCAATGGCTCCACTTACATTAAACTCAACTACCGTTTGAGCGTTGTCTTCAATGTCTGCAGGACAGTTCAAACAACCACATTCCTGAGCGATTCCAGCCAATGGAAATGCCAATAGGAGTATAATTTGAAGTAATTGTTTCAACATATATGCAATCAATTAATTTATGGGTGGATTGCTTTTGGTTAGCAGCTCAAAGTGATTGTTAT
>JAHDFQ010000147.1 GCA_020628085.1 Saprospiraceae bacterium | reverse complement strand
TTTCCTAAAAGAGATCAAAAAAATGCTTCAGACACCTTATTCTGCGGCTCTTTCAACATTTTTTTGATCTCAAATTTTTTGCCTGTTTTTTTAATACCCCTTACTTATCTATACTCAGGATTTTCAAAACTCCAACGTGTTCCATTATCCCAATCTTCCCTCGAATTACCGTAACTTGGATAGCCATTCTGACTTTTGAGCATGCTAGCTAAGTGCATCAAATTGTAAGTCATAAACGTGGTGTTTCGGTTGGTAAAACTGTTGTTTTGAGCATTGGACTCTTCATCCAAGTAGCTTGGTCCTGGACCAACTTCACCAATCCAACCACAATCCGCCTGTGGAGGAATAGAATAGCCGATGTGTTGCAACGCATACTGAATAGACATAGAACAGTGTTTCACGCCGTCTTCATTTCCAGTAATCACACATCCTGCTGTTTTCCCATAATAAATGTACTGCCCTTTATCATTTTGTTGTCCACTCATTGCATATAAACGCTCAATGAGTTTAGTACAGACGGATGATTTTTCACCCAACCAAATAGGTGTTCCAACCACCAAAATGTCAGCAGCCATAATTCGATCAAAAATAGCAGGCCATTCATCTTTGTCGTATCCATATTCCGTCATGTCTGGATAAACACCCGTTGCAACTTCGTGATCAATCAGTCTAATTTCATCGACATCGACGCCTTCTTTTTTCATGATCGAAATAGAAACATCCATCAATCCTTTCGTATGGCTTTTTCGAGGTGACTTTTTTAAAGTACAATTGACATAAAGTGCTTTTAAATTGGAAAAATCTTGTTTTGGCATATTGGATTTTTTGATTGGTGTAATAGAGTTCAATACAAAACACATCAGTACTCGATCAAGTTTAGAAACTTTGTATTTAGTTATTAATTTGGTTCTATATGTAGTTGATTTTAGAAAGGCTAGATTCAATATTCATTTGAACACCAAGCGTTTAGGGTTGTTATAATTAAACCAAATCATGTCATTCATATAATCAATAGCTCACTTCAAAATGAAAACGATCAAACTCTATTTTAATATTTTTAAAGATTCTTTTTCCAACTTTTTGGCGAACGATCTCTTCACCAATGCTGCTGCTTTAGCTTATTATACGGTGTTTTCCTTGCCACCCATGTTGTTAATTATTATTTATAGTGCTACCGCTTTTTATGATGAACAAGTTATTAAAAATGCTATATTTGGTCAAATTGGCGAGTTAATTGGTCGAGACGGAGCCGATCAACTCGTAGAAGCTATTGATAAAATGGGAGTGTATGATGAAAATATTTGGGCAACGGCTACAAGTATCGGAGTGTTAGTTTTTACAGCAACTACCGTTTTTATGACAATGCAATCCACTTTAAATAAGATTTTTAAAGTTCAACCTAAACCAAGTGGTTGGGGAATTTTGAAAATGGTAAAAGATCGGGTATTATCTGCAACGATCTTATTATCTATTGCATTTATCTTAATTGTTTCATTAGTCATCAATACTATTATTGTTAGCTTCGCTAGTTATTTAGAACAATGGATTGGTGGTGCTATGATTTTAGTCAATATTTTATCTACGTTTGTTTTACCCTTGGTTATTATTGCACTACTCTTCATGATGATTTACAAATGGCTACCTGACGTGAGTTTAAGATGGAAAGACACGTTTGCAGGGGGATTATTGACGGCAGCTTTGTTTGTTGTGGGTAAATATTTATTGAGTTATTTTATTGGCATGAATGAAACGGCTAATGTGTATGATGCAGGTGGAAGTTTAGTGGTCATTATGTTGTGGGTATTTTATACCGCTTTAATTTTCTTTTTTGGAGCAGAATTTACCAAAGCACGCGTAGAAGTGAAGGGAGCAACGGTTTCACCAAGTGATTATGCCGTAAAAATCAAACGAATAGAAGTCACTAAATCTACGGGTAAGGATGTAAAAGAAAAAGAAATAGAAGAGAAGAATGTAGAAGAAAAGACCACCTCATAAACATTATAAACAAAATGAAACATGACGGTATATCTATACCATTTTTTTAACCTTGTTTTTTTATGGACACTTATTGCTAATATTCTTCCTTGGGAGACTTGGTGGAAAAAAGGATTTGATGCAGGTCGGTTTCATTTGACGTATATGTATATAATTATGATTGGTGTGAATATCTACCAATACATAAACTATTCAAGTCTGTGGATAATATTAGTACCGTTTCTTCTGATTGCAATTGTTTATAATATTTCAATTTTTATAAAATATACACCTTTTCATAAAAAAACTATTCCTACCGTTGAAATAGATCAGCGAGAACATTTGAAAATCTTGACGCTTAACGTTCGGATGTCCAATTCAGATTATGATAAAACTGCTGATCTAATTCTTAAAACCAAACCCGATGTAGTTCTCCTAACAGAAGTCAATCAAGCTTGGATTGACGGTTTGGCATCCATTCGAGAAATACTTCCTCATCATGTTATTGAAGCAAAAGAAAACACCTATGGCATTGCTTTATTCACCAACTGTGAAGTAGAAAACGAATATTTACAATACGCCATTGAAAAAGATGCACCTACACTTCATGCTCGGATCAAAATGGCTTCTGGACAAAATATACAACTTATTGGCGTGCATCCAAAAGCCCCTGCCCCAAACGAAAATGTATATAAAAAAGATTTAGAATTACTACTAGCTGCAAAAATGACCAATTGGAATGTACATCCAAGCCTTATTTTAGGAGATATGAATGATGTCAATTGGTCTAAAACCATGCGAAAACTATTGAAAATTGGTCAGTTATCAGACCCAAGAATAGGTCGAGGTTTTTATAATACCTACAACGCTAATATTCCTATATTTCGATATCCAACAGATCATATTTTTTTAAGTCATCATTTCAAAATCCATCAATTCAAACGTTTAGAAGATGTAGGTTCAGATCATTATCCGTTGATGGCACATGTGGTGATTGCTGCATAATATTGAATCCAACCTACTAGGTTTTAAAAACTAAAAAAAGCCAAATCGTCATCAACGATTTGGCTTTCAGTTCTTAAATTATTTTATAATTCTACTGCTTTATAAATCGAGTCATCGTTTGATGATCGGCTTGCGTTATCGACACAAAATAAATCCCTTTTGACAAATCAGATACATTCAGTTGTAATTGATTAATGCCTTGTACGGTGTTGAAATTTCCTGTTTGCAACACCTGACCTTGTAAGTTGATGACCCTATACTGAGATAGATCATTGGTAGCAGAACCAATATTCAAAGTCAACTGGTCTGTTGTTGGATTTGGAAATGCTTTTAAAATCTCTAAGCTGATAGGATCGTTATTCTGATTGACTTGACTAAATAATCCGTTGTCGGCTGTAAATGTATTTGCTGATTTTGGTAATGATAATATTGCTTCATCATCTTCGTTAATATTTGACGAAACGCCATTATTTGGTGTACTATCTATATCCGTTTCATTGAGGGTTTCTACCTGTCCGTAGATAATTACCTCATTAGGTCCTCCTAGTACGAAGTAGTTGATAGACATTTCAGCAGATGTACCCGCCGCAAGATCTCCTACATTCCAAAGTTGATTTCCAATATCATAAATAGTGTATACACCTTGTGTTGCTGTATATTCGTTGCCTCCTTCAAATACTGCATTAAAGGGTAATGGCAAGCTAACAGAAATGCCCGTAGCAGGTTCGGTTCCAGTATTTGTGATGGTAGCTGTCACCGTTTTGAGGGTAAACGCTGGCGTAATTGGATTAGTTGTTTCAAGGGTAAATTCTACATCTGTTCCTTCGCTACCAGTATTGCCGCCGCCGTCGTCACCACCACAGTTAGGCGTTAATAAACCTTGTGAGGTGATTTTGACAATAGCTGGTTCACCTTCTATTGTTCCAGTCAAAATAAATCCACCGTCAGAGGTCGGAAACTGTGCTTCTAAATTATAATTATCTGGAAATTGTCGTTCCCAAACCAATGATCCATTTGCATTAAAGCGAGCGTATCGTCCAATACCGTTAGCCCCAGCATTTTCAATAGAACGATAGCTAATGACAAATCCACCATCTTGGGTTACGGCAACGTTGGTTTGCCCATTATTAAAAGGAAAATCAACATCATCAATGACAAAATTTGGAGTCACTTCCCAAACCACTTCACCAGTAAAGGCATTTAGCTTTTTGACTTTATTAATCAATTGATCTCTAAAACTAGCATAGATAAATTGACCATCTAGCGTTTCTCTAAATCCACCCATTTTGCTAGTCACCAAGTCACCAACGATCTGAGTTTGATAGATTAGATTTCCGTTAGTCGCATCAATTCTTAACAATTCTGCCTGTCTGACTTCGTTGTGTCGATACACCAAAAAATCCCCATTTAGAGCTATATTGGCAAAACCAAAAACATTGTCACCTAGACCAGCATATACGACTTCTTTATACAATTCATTTCCGTTTAAATCTGTTTTTAAAATCCAGCCTGTTGGAACAACACCAAATACTTTCACCAAAAAGACATAACCATCGTCCACTGCAAGTGTACTCGTATAAAAGGGATCGCCTTGCAAATCATCTGAGTCAAATGTAAATGTATTCGTCCAAATATTTGAAGCACCTGATTGATATGAAATTTCTAGCTCTGTGTTGCTAGTAGCTGTTTGTTTAAATGTATTGACATCCGAAAGAATCAACGCAATTTCTTCGCCTTCAAAATTGGTTTGTAAAGCGGTGATTCCATTATCACTACTTGTGAATAAATAGCCATCCTGATTTTCTGTGATTCCATTATCAATATCAGCCAACGGATTTGAAAAAGAAGTCGCATCTAAAAAACCAGTAGGTAAATTATCTTGTAGTGCTACAAATCCGCATTCATCGGGGTTACTACCATTAGAACAAGTTGCTGGGGCTTCAATGGTAATGGTAGAAGGAAAACTACCGTTTACATTGGTAAAGGTAAGTGTTGTATCGCCCTGAGCAATCGGTATTGTACCTGTCTGGTATAGTTGTATATCGAGGTTTGGTGCATTGAAGTCACCTGCTGAGACTCCATTGACTAAGAAGCTGCCAAATGGACTATTATAATTTTCATTGATAGCTACCTCAATAGTTGCTTCATAAGTGTCATCTGATGGATCATCTAATGTATTATTGTTTTGACATTGTACATCAATTATTGATAGGCTATAAACGGATTCTCCTAAAAGATTGCAATTAAATACAATTTCATTATCAGAATTACAACCTGTGTCATTACCTGAAATATTCAACGTATTATAGCCTACATCTGTAATTAAATCATTGATAAAACAACATCTTTGTAAATTAGGATTGTTTGTAATCGTTAGTTGATTTAGACGCTCAATATTTTCAAGGCCTTGTAA
Source organism: Saprospiraceae bacterium (assembly GCA_020628085.1). Taxonomy (GTDB): domain Bacteria; phylum Bacteroidota; class Bacteroidia; order Chitinophagales; family Saprospiraceae; genus JAHDES01. The sequence goes on along the minus strand of JAHDFQ010000147.1, from coordinate 7,117 downwards.
AGAGAACAAACTATTATTTTCAGTAATGGTAATATTCAAATTAGGAAATGATCCATTTATTAAAAAAGGGCCGCCCAGTAAATACAAAGCTTCGTTATTTGCAATAGTTATATCGCTAATGTCATTGTTGATAATATTAGGGAATGGAAAAATATTTCTAAGCTTAGCGTTAGAAATCAGCTGAAGCCAAGAATCTACACTCAACGAATCAGGGAATGAAATTCTAAATAATTCTTCATTAAAATAAAAACCTAATCCACTAACTTGTTCCAAACCAGATAGGTCTAGTCTTTTTAGTAAGCTATTCTGTTGAATAATAAGCGTTCCTTCTACATTTTTTAAGTTAGCCAACTCACCACCAGTAGCAGTTATGACACTTGTGTTTTCAATGGTAAGAGAACCTTCATGAACAGAAACTAAATTAGATAATGGACTTAAATCATTAATATCGTTTCCACTAATAAATATACTTCCATTCCAAGTCGTACAATCAGCTGGAAACGCATCCAGTTCAGCTTGTGTGGTGGCTGTAAAATTCCCTGAACATACATTGGTATTATCATTGTTTACACCAAAAGTCATAGCAGAAACAATAGTATTATTATTCTCATTGGATTCTTCAATATTCTGTAAATCATCAACCACTACAAGAAGATAATAGTCATCAGAACTAACCTCATTAGTAACCTGAATTGCTCCGTTGACCATAGTAGTATTGGCTAAGATATTTCCTGTAGAAATTTCACCCACTAAAATATCACTAGCATCAAAAGTTGGATTGGTACTCAAATATGTTCCAATTCTAAAATCACCTGCTGCGAGTATGCCACTTATATTGTTCAAATCGAACGTGTAATTATATACCTCACCAACCACTAAGTTTGTAGGAAAATTAATGTTCAAATTAGATATGGTCAAGTCAGTTAGTGGTGTAGCACTATCTCCGATAGTAAACGCAGCTTCATCATCTTCGTGAGGTTTGGGAGGTGTGCCATTATTAGGTGTCGAGTCCATATCATCTTGTGCCATTGCCGTTACTTGAGCATATAACTGAACAGGATCGGCCGTTAATGTAAAATAATTGAGCGTTATGGTTTCAGATGATTTTGGAGACAAACTAGATAATCTCCACGTGACTGTAGGCCACGTGCTGACTATACCTGCGGTTGTTGAAAATTCATTTCCTCCTTGAAGAGTAGCACCCATAATATAAGGTATATCAACCACAATATCAGTGGCTTCCACCTCACTAGAGTTTGTGATAGTCACATCAAAACTAATGTTTTTAAAAATACCTACGGTAGCATTGGATGTTGCTTGAAGTTCAATATCCGTGGGCATACTTTCTGGTGAGGAAAGGGTTGTATTAGCAAAAATAATGGGCTGTATAAACAGCAATAGACTTGTTAAAGTAGCTATTATATAAATAGCCTTCTTTTTTAAAAAAAGATAATTTAATAACATCGTTTTGTTTTTAATGTATTTGTAAATAGCAGTAAATAATAGATCAGGTATTAGAAGGGGGAACCTATCGTTTACTTTCAAAGGAGGAAAGGGCTTAATGCATAACTACAGTGTAAAAGTACACTTTATTTTTATGAAAAAGGCGAGGAATAAGATTGTTAACATAAGATTAATCTATCCCAAAAAATAGAGAAAGCCAATTCAGAATGTTCTAAATTGGCTTTCTAATAGTTCGATTTTATTATTTTTTATCGCATTATAGTGAGGACTACTTCATCGCTAATTCTTTCACTTTAGCATACAATTTATCTTCATCACCTGTACTATACTTGCGTTTGTGATACACAATTTCGCCATTGGCATCTATCACAAATGTTTGAGGTAAACCATTGAGTGCACCAGGCATGACATTTCGAAATTCTCTGTTGAAATCATGGTACGTTTCCCATTTCCAGCCGTTTTCCTTGACCATTTTGTTGAATGATGCTACATTTTTATTAAAATCAGTAGAAATGGCGACTAAGCGAAAATCTGTTTCTTGTGACCATTGAGGAAATTTTTCTTTGATGGCTTTCATTTCAATTTTGCAAGGATAACAAGTGGTGAGCCAGAATAATAATATTGTTGGTTTACCATCTTTTTTGAGCACTTCAGAAGAATTGACTACTTTGCCGTTTGCGTCTTTCAAATCGATATCATAAGGAAAGACTGCATTGATGTCGTTTTTAGGACGAGCAGTATTTTTAATAACATTTGGACGGTTTTTACGAATATCATTTTTAGGGGCAGGCGTGGCTGTGGTAGTTGATTTTTCTTTTGCAGGTGCTTGTTCATTTTGACTATTCGCACAGCTAGCGAAACAAGCAAAAAAAGTGAATAGGATAAATAATTTTTTCATATTTAAGCGTTTATTTTTTCTTCAAATTTACGTAATAATTGATTGGTTTGCTGATTTAATTTCTTTTTGAAAAAAGGCGTCCATCCGATCAACGTTCCTGTCAACCCCAGTGCTTGTCGAGACCAGCGATATAAATGGAAATCATCAACATGACGAATGATTTTCCCGTCCTTAAATAACATTTCCGCTTCAACAATATTGTGTACTCGACGACCTGTTTGGCTAAAATCGTAGTGCGCCTCCCAATTCGCCCGACCAATTCCATTTTTATAACTAAAATTAGATGCTTCTACTACAAAATCTTTTCCTTTTTGACTATTGCACAACATCCGCCACATATTTCCTGCGTGTTCTCCTTTTAGATTTCCAAAAGCAGGGTCTTCAAACCGAATATCTTTGTGATAGCAAGCTGCCATGGCTTCAGGGTCTAGGGCTTCAAACGCCTTATAAAATCGCTCTATTATAGATTTCATAAATTATCTTTTGAGGTTTTCAATTTCAACAGTGTAATCATATTGTAAATCTTCGTGTAGCTTAGCGATCTTTTTCTCAATAGCTTCAATTTGCCGATCATATAAATTTCTTAACACCTGATTTCGGAACAGTGACGGTTTGAAATCTTTCATTTTGAAGCAAAAGTAGAGGAGTAGTTCTACTTCTGTTTCTTTGTTTTGGGTGTACCGAATATATTTTTTGGTTTCTCGAAGAATTTTCCGAATCCCTTTTTTTACAAAATAGGTTCTAATAATATTCACGTCTTCAAAAGCGGTATCCATCCATGCTTTGACGTTAGTAATAAAACCTGCTTCATCATCGGATTCAAAAAGTAAATAGGTGAGAAGTTCTTTGTTTTCTTTTTTAAATTTAGATAAACGCAAACACAACTCTATCAATTCTTTTTCAGAACGATGCTGCAATTCTTGTTTGAGTTGATAAACGGTAGCTGCCTTCATAGTACAAAAATATAAAAAAATATAAGTTCTTGAATATTGGATAAATAAGGGATACTAAAAATTGGGCAAAAAAAATTAATCCTTTTTTTGAAAAATGTTCTTCTCGTTTTTCCCCTAGAACGACTTATAATCATTCGATAAGGAAATTTTATTCATTTTGAAGTAAAGATGCACTGCAATAGAACTAAAATATAAATGAATTTGATATGGCACGGTTTTGGGGCTAAATAAGAATAATCATGTATTGATGCCTAATGAAAACGTATGAATATAGTTCATTCAAGTAGTCAGTCAAAATTACCTGTACAAAAAAAAATCTGCCTTCATAAAAGTAGTAAATAACGGATTGAAAAGAAGTTATACACGATTTTTTGACGGATTAATAGAATTGTTTTGTACCAACCGACGGCAGGCGGGCTTTACTGACGAACTACCTATGATATTTTCGCAATTTAATATATCATAAAAAAAACCAACTTGATACATACAAAGCGTTGTGCACAATTTTTATGTGAAATAGACCTCCTTTCTAAGTTGATAAATGATATTTAGACCAATAAAAAATCATGTTGCATTACCGATAAAACAGGAGTTATGTATTTGAATGAAGCTACTCAGATTGATAGCCAATTACAACGTATTGAACAGATCAAGACGCTGTTAAAAAGTATGCATATTCCTAAATCTATCCAGCAAAATCTTTTAAAAGAACTATCATTACTCACTTCTTTCACCTTAAATGCCAATTTGGATCACCCGCACCAATCGGCTGAACCTACACCCGCACCAGCTATTTCATCAGAAGAACCCACAATTCCTACTTGGCGATTAAAACAGCTTGTAGATGGGATTCCTGTAGCTATTACATTTATTGATAAATCATATCGTTATCAATTTGATAATCCACGGCATCGAAATTGGTATGGTAAATCTGAATCTGAAATGTTAGGTTGCCATCTAAAGGACATGTTAGGAGAAAAGTTATTCAAATATATTGTAGAACCCATCATTCATCGTGCGTTAGAAGGCGAAACGGTGACACATGAAGTTCCTTTTAGTTCGGCTACCAATTCTAAGTATTATCGAATTACCTACAAACCAGCCTTTCACCTAGACGGACACATAGATGGGGTTTATATTTATGCGGAAGATATTACTAAACTTAAAGAAAAAAGTCGAGCTTTAAAATTTAGAGAATCTGTTTTAAGAACTTGCTTGGAAGCAATTCCTGATAGCTTCTTTTCTATAGACCGAGATAGAAATATATTGTTAATCAACCAAACAGCAAGAAATAGTTTTAAGAACTTACATGACGTTGATATTGAAGAAGGAACAAATTTGAAAGCTGTATTTGAACAGAAAGACCAAAATATATCTGCATTTTGGGAAACGGAAATTTATCCTAAAGTATATGCAGGACAGCCTTATGAATTACTTTCAGATTATAAAACAGATAGAGGTGAAGCGATTTATTTTAGTTCTAAAATTGCACCCGTTTTTGATGAAGAAGGAAATGTACAAGGAGCTGTTTTTACCAGTCGGGATATTACAGAACTTAAACGTAATGAAAAGAAATTATCTGATAAAAATGTAGAACTTCAAAAGTATATCGAGAGCAATTTGCAACTTGAAAATTTTGCCCATTTAGCTTCACATGATTTGAAAGCTCCCCTCAATACCATTCTTAATTTTACAAATTTATTGGATCAAAAATCACAGCATAAACTGGATGCGGTTGAGCAAGATTTTATTCGGTTTACCATCAATGCTGCAACAAATATGCAACAAACTATTGATGCACTGCTTCGATTTTCGAGAGTGAGTAACAGTAAAATTAAGTCTGAATGGTTTAATCCTTGTATGATGGTCAATAAACTTTTAGAAGACTTACATTCAAATATAAAAGACCGAAGTGGACGTATTTGTGTTGGCGAATTACCTCGTGAACTCTATGGAGATCAGGTGTTGATTCGAGAGGTTTTTCAAAATTTAATATTGAACGGTATTAAGTTTGTACAGCATGGAGTGACACCTCAAATAGAAATTTCTAGTGAAGAAAACATGTCACATTGGATTTTTTCTGTCAAAGATAATGGTATTGGAATTGCAGAGAAATTTCAAGAAAAAATCTTTGTAATGTTTAAACGCTTGCACAAAAAAGAGGCTTATGAAGGAACGGGAATGGGGCTAGCGGTTTGTAAGAAAATTATAGAACAGCACCAAGGAAAAATATGGGTCAACAGCCAAGTCGGAAACGGTTGTACCATTTATTTTTCAATAGCAAAAAATATTTTGAATTAAATACTCAAAAAAAAGAACCGATTGAAATGTATCATAAAATAATTTTAATAGATGACGACGATGCCACAAATTTCTATCACAAATATTTGATAGAAGAACATCAACTAACCGATGATATTGTAGTGGTGAGCAACGTTGATAATGTGCCTGATACTCTAAATGCACTAGACACACAGAGCAACTTAGTACCAAGCGTATTATTGCTTGATATTAGTATGCCTAAATATACGGGCTTTGAATTGCTTGAACTGTATTATAAACGGTTTGAAGCATTAGTAGCTAAAGGGTTGAATGTCATTATTTTATCTACTTCCAATAATCCAGCAGATGTTTCAAAGGCCAGCACTATTCCAATCGTTCATACGATGTGGCAAAAGCCTTTGTCTATTGAACGATTACGTGGTTTAGTGGCTTAAATAATAGTAAATTGACTTCCTATAAACCAATTATTTTATTATTTAAATCATCATCCGCTTCCATTCCTGCAAAGTCATCGAACGCTTTTTCAGTCACTTCTATCATGAGGTCTTTGATAAAAGTAGCCCCTTCTCGTGCACCTTGTTCTGGAGATTTGATACAACATTCCCATTCTAAGACCGCCCAACCATCAAAACCATATTGGGATAGTTTGCTAAAAATGGATTTAAAATCAATTTGCCCATCACCTAGAGATCGAAACCGACCAGGACGATCCACCCAATCTTGATAGCCACCATAAATACCCGAACGTCCCGAAGGATTAAATTCAGCATCCTTGACATGGAACATTTTGATGTATTCGTGATAGATGTCGATATATGCCAAATAGTCTAATTGTTGTAATACAAAATGGCTAGGATCATATAAAATCTTTGCTCGGTTGTGGTGGTTTGTAGCTGCCAAAAAACGTTCAAAGGTTACTCCATCGTGTAAGTCTTCTCCTGGGTGAATTTCGTAACAACAATCCACACCATGTTCTTCAAACGTATTTAAAATAGGTGTCCAACGCTTCGCCAATTCCTTGAAACCAGCTTCCACCAAGCCTTGCGGACGTTGCGGCCACGGATACATGGTATGCCAGATGAGCGCACCCGAAAATGTCGCATGAGCCGTTAAACCTAAGTTGGCACTTGCTGCGGCTGCCCATTTGACTTGCTGTACTGCCCAAGCCGTTCGAGCTGTCGGATTATTCTTACATTCATCAGGTGCAAAAGCATCAAACATTAAATCATAAGCAGGATTGACCGCCACCAACTGTCCTTGTAAATGTGTTGATAATTCCGTGATTTCCAATCCATAAGATTGTATTTTTCCTTTTAATTCATCACAATAAGTTTTGCTCGTAGCAGCTTTTTCTAGGTCAATCAATCGGCTTTCCCATGTTGGTATCTGTATGCCTTTATACCCTAAATTGGCTGCCCATTGACAAATGTTTTCTAGAGTATTGAACGGTGCTTCGTCCCCTATAAATTGTGCCAAAAAAATAGCTGGCCCTTTGATGGTTTGCATGGATGTGTTATTT
>JAHDFQ010000146.1 GCA_020628085.1 Saprospiraceae bacterium | reverse complement strand
ACTTTTTCAAGAGGTAAAAATATAGAGGTATCAAATTTAGCTTTATAGGTTCGAGCACCCAAAACTCTACTTAACATAAGGTAAAATATTATTTAATCAAAGTAACGTCCCCTTGCAATTTTTTAACTTCCTTTCTATACTTCTTATGAGTTCTTATTAGGTATCCTTTTTCCAAATGAAAAGTTTTCCTTTCTCGTCCATTATTAGGACGTAATTGATCGAAGAATGATAACCATTTTGATGCTTCCTCCATACTACCTTTTTGAATAGCAATTTCGCAGAGTTTGAGCTGTGCCTCAAAATAAGTACTATGAAGCAGATATGCATTGTGGAAACAAATTTCTGCCTGTTCAATATCTTTATACCAAGTACCAAGTTGATACCAATTATAAAAATAAGGAAACTCATCTAGTGAATTGATCATTAAATCAAATGCTTGAGTATCATTTCCTATTCTTTTCAATGTAGTAGCTTGCAGACTTTTGATGGAATGTCCTCTATGAAACGCATACCAGGTTGAATCATACAAGTTTTTTAGTTCAGAATGAGCTGTTTCAAAATCTCTAGTTTGATTATTCTGTCGAAATCTAGTGAATGTATCAAGTTTGGTAGAACTCAAATAGTAGAAGAACGATAATGGTAATATTATAATACATAAAAATGATGGATGAAAGTAATTTTTTGGAGGCTCATAAGTTGTGCTAAGTATTGCAAACGTATTTATGAAAATGAATATAGGAATCCTTAAATTATAATCAATAATAGTTGGATAATCTACTCCATAAAAAGCACTGAGAAAGATGTAGCTGAATAAGATGATTAAAGGAGTTACGCCTTTATTTGTCCATTTATTTTTTCTTAAATGTTTAAACGCAAGAAGAATACAGAAAGTCAATATGGCAAATACCAAAAATCCTCCAACGATTCCATTTTCAGCCAAAATATGAAGTACTTGATTATGAGGATGTGTAAAAAAGCCGGCTTTGTCAAAAAATGTACGGTATACACCAGAATTATATGCCAAATTTTCAATATGCCAATTTCCCGAACCTACACCAGTCAACCAATTTTTTTGAAAAATATTAATCGTATGTTGCCATAATGAAAGTCGATCATAGCCAGCGTCGTGAATAGTACTTTTAAAAGGATTTAAATCATATAAAAATCTAGTCTTATCTTCTATTGTAGTAAATATGGAAGCGATAAATAGTAATCCAAAAAGAGTCGAACTTAGAATTATTTTAGGATTTTTATTTTTAAAAAATACACTCAGATATACAAATATTTGGATAGCTAACAAAATCGTAGTTGCCCGACTGTTTAGTAAAACAACAAAACCACAAGAACTAAATATCAATATACCAATCCACCATCGATGCTTTCTATATAAATCAAAACACAATATCTGAAAAGGAATCAGCATCAACAAAACTGAATTGATGTAATTTGAATTTTCTCCTGTCAGTAGATTGAAGTACTTAAGATCATCATGATGCCATGAGAATGACCCTTTTTCTATCAAGGTAGAAAAGAAAACATATGAGATAGAAGTCAGACTAACAATACTTATAGGCAGCGTTAGCTCTAATAATTTTTGCTTGGGAAGGGTTTGCAAAAATTTGTACATCAAGAATATGAGTAAATAACCTGCTAGAACGGGCCAGACTAAAGAGATTTGTTTTGCCCAGATTACAGAGACTCCATTCCAAATTATAAAACTCAGAAATATAAAATCAAAATTATTTAATGGATATTTTTCAGGATAAACAAAAGCTGTCAATCCTATCATGCACAATAATGCTATAACGGGAAGAAATTTATTATGATGTATCCACTCAAAAGGATATAAGGCGCAACAACCCAGTAATACTACTAATACAATTAGTTGGAAAATCCTTTTTTTAAATATTACCAAATTTTTATAATCCAACACTTCAGAATTGATTGTTTTTCATTAAGATAGAGTCATAGAGTTCTCTATATTGATCTATCATTGTTGACCTAGAGAAATATCGTTGACATCTCTTTTTTGATGCTGCTCCCATTTTCGATAAAAGAGAAGATTCATTTCTTAATTCTAGAATAGAAGCAATCGCCTCATCTGTAGTTGTAAACAAAAATCCATTTTCTTTATGTTTAATTAAATCAATATTTCCTACACAAATATTTCCTAAAATAGGTAAGCCTCTAGCCATAGCTTCTAGTGCGGAAAATGGTAAGCCTTCCCATAAGGCAGTTGTCAGGTAAATATGTGCTTTCTCCAATATTGGGATAACTTCATTTTGGTCTATCCACCCTGTGATAGTAATATTAGATGCCGTTAGTGTGCGTCTAAGATTTCCATTACCAATCCAAATAAATTCTATTGTAGGATCATCCTCGAAATAAGTAGCTATTTTGTTAAAAGTTATTGGATTTTTTTGGGCAGTAATTCGAGCTGAAGTGACTATCACTATTTTGTAAACATCTTTTTGTTTTTGAATAACAGTTGGTATGGATACACCATTATTGATACATATACTTTTTATACCAATATTTTGATATGCTGTTGCTTCTGATGTAGACACACATACAACTTGTCCAGCTATCTTATCGGCGAATTGTTCACAAAATTGAAAGAGTTTTAGTTTAAATAAAGAAATATCCGTTCGCTCAAATGGTGCACCATTCGGTGTGTATATAATGGCTTTTCTCGAAACGACGAATGGAGCAACAACTCTACCAATAAAACCCGCCTTCGAAGAATGTAAATGAATAATATCTGGTTTAATAACTTTTAGTAAACGATACAGCTCTATTCCTGCCCTAGTATCTTGGATAATCGAAAGCGGACGATCAATATTTTTCCATTGAATCAATTTAGTCTCTTTTGGGAAAATCGTTTTGATACTATTCTCATTATATCCTAAATCACGTACTCTATAAATAACGCTATGCTTGTACTCAGGTATATCAATTACAAGTCTTTTAATATATTCTAAAATACCAGTCGCTAATACTTCAGAAACATGAACAATATGTCCTTTTATAGGCTTCAAAGGATTATTTATAAAAATATGTATAAAATTTGGCTATCAATGAATGCCAAAGATAATTGCGTTCTATAGAAGAGCTAAAGCATGCTCTTAATAAATAGTAGACTTGTTGGAGTTTATTTGATTTACGAGAACGAAGCATAAAAAGATAACTTTTTTGACTTTTTCTTTTCATTTTTATTGTCAAAAAGGTCTTAAGATACTCTTGATTGAATGAACGTTGTAGCCAGGTATATTGACGAATATATTGCATACAACATTTTTGTTCCAACGACCGCCCAAAAGATTGATTGTTTTCATGTATTCTATACTTTAGTAATACCTTTCTTAAATTGACAATCTTTTTTCCTTGTAGTAATAAGCGAATGAGTAGATCATAATCTTCAGTGTTTGGATAATTATGATATGCGCCAACTCCTATTAAGTCACTTCTCCGAATCATCCAAGTTGGATGTGTTAGTGGATTTATATGCTTGGCTACTTTTTTTATTAAATCATGAGGAAGTGGATTCTTAGTATATCCGATGACGTCTCCTGTTTCATTTATTTTAACGGCTTGACTTCCACAAAGTGTAACGTCTAGATGTTGGTTCAAAAAGTTAAACTGAACCTGTAAACGATCAGGTAATGCGATGTCATCCGCATCCATTCTAGCTATATATGTTCCTTTTGATACATCAATTGCCTTATTTAAGGATTTTGGTAAACCTAAATTAGTTTTATTTTCAATAAGTACAATCCGCTGATCTTTTTGTGCAAGTGAACGAAGTAGCTGTGTAGATGCTTGGTTAGTAGGATCATCATTAATTAAAATACATTCAAAATGACTAAATGTTTGGTTTAGAATACTCTCAATAGAAAGCTCTATCCACTCAAGAGGCGTATTATATATGGATAATATAACAGATATATGAGGGTGCATACTAACTCAATATTTCTTCAGCTTCTTGAAGCCAAGCAGCCGTATAATCGTTTTTAAAATAAGTATGAACTTGTTGGATATTTTCATATTCTATCTTAGCGATCAGTTGAATAACATTAGTCGGTACTTCCTTGTGAATACTTCTATTTACTTTTTTAGAAAGAGACTGGTTGAAGGCTATTTCTTGAAATTGGTCAACTCCAAGAAAATCAAATAAACGATTTAGAAACTGTTTGGGGTTTTGCTGTATTTCATCATAAAAACCAATGAAAATTTGATCTTTTGGGAAATAGCTTTCCCATCGGGTGATCGACTCTATGTATTTAGAATGCTTGCTTCGCTTTTTTAAGACTTTATAGACTCGCTGCTCTGATATTTGGTCAATAGTCAGTTGTTTTCGCTTCAAAAACATTGAAAAAGCTGACCAATCCCGCCATAAGGGATTACGTAATGTATAGATAATTTTTAAGTGTGGAAAATGCCTGCTTATCTCCTCAATTTTTTCCTCTGATAAAATGGCATAGGCTGGTGTAATTTCACCACTAAGTTGCCCTTTTGAGGGTTTGAATAAGTATCGATAATTCTGGATATTCCTTTTACCAAACACATATCTTAAATACCAAGTGAACGATTTTTTGGGTGCAAATTGAATACTTGTTAAGCTACGTTGATACCGTTTTTTTCGGAAGAGTATGTTTTGAAAAAGAGAGGTCTTTCCATCTATATCAAAAAAATGTAGTTCTTTTGCAGGGGGCATCCATACCTGTGGATGCTGATTTAAAATGATATATAGCCACGTACTAGCAGTCTTTTGTGCGCCAATGCCAATAAAATGTGGCTTCATAATTTTAAAAATGCTTTAACTGCCAAATGATCGTCTTTATTTTACGCCAGCGATAGCGAAGTTGATCTGTTATACGGAAAGATTGATACCAATGTTGATAATAAACCATTAGGTTTGATGTGTTGATAATTTTTGGTAACGCTTCTTGTAACTCCCATAACTGCAAGTAATCTTCCTGCTTTATATTCCATTCAGGTGGAAGTACATAGTAGTTTAAATCAGATGCCCAAACAGCACTGCGAAGTGCCTGTTTATTCTCCTGCCCTTCTAATAAATTTTTCTGCCAAATATTTAAGAATTGATTTATTTTTTCACCCTTTTGTACACCTAAAATGGCATCACTAAAAAAAGGAAATGAAACTGGAATATTAAGAGTATTAGACTTTATTTTTGAGGTGAAATCGTAGGTTAATATCAAGTCAAATTGTTCTAATATCTCGAAAAGTGGTAGAACACTTGATATTGGATGACAATTTGGATGAAGGTATAAAGTGAGTTGATATGGACTATATTTTAATTGCTCAATTACTGAGGTGTATCTATCATTGAGATGAGTTGAAATTCCATCTATTGTTGCTTGTCGCAAAATAGGATGCTCGGCTGGTAACTGATATGATACAATACCTTTTTGCATTACTGATTCAATCGTTTTTCTAGCAAAGCTAATAGTGAACGTTTACATTCTTTGAGTTTATATAAAATACGATGTTTAATTGAAACGGTGATGACCTCTGTTGTTAATTGGTATTGTTGATATAATTCTTGTAAAAAACTTTTTTTCAAAGGAATATTTTTATCAATGCCTCGCTGTCGCCATTCCTCATTCATCCAATGGATATAATTCCAATTTTGAGGTGGTTGAAATCTGCCAAAAAGTAAGCGTTCGATAATAAGCCAGTCATCATCATTAGATATTTTTTTACTAATAAACCTATCCAAACCATGTTTTTTTACTTGTTCACTTAGTAACTGATTAGACAGTAACCAATCCGTTGTTTGTTCATCACATTGTTGTCGAGTAATCTGGTAAGTCGCCAGCATCACAGGTGCGTGTTTGGGGCATTTCATTACATTGCCAACCATCGGTAATATGGGGTGTGACCTAAAGAAATAAGGTGTTTTTATACTAAACGAGGCTAAACAAGTTACGTCCATATCGACCCACCAACCCCCTTTTTCATATAATAATTTGTACCGAAATAAATCAGAAAATAAGGCTAAACTCCCTACACCAAAGTTCTTTTTATCTCCTTTTAGTTTATAAAATATTTCTGATTGTGGTATGATTTCATTAGCGTCTTTACAAATAACCCCGTCGGGTAAAGTATTTTCTAGTTGTTCATAAATCCATAAATGAAAAGTATGCCCATGCCTCACAAACGAATGTAGTGTCAATAGTTCTAAATTGGATAATCGTTTACCTACCCAAAGTCCATGAATTATTGTATTATCAGTCATGGCGGAGTAGTTTAAATTTCCATGAAAGTGGCTGGCGTATGATCCAACGAACAGCTCCAATAAGATAGTTGATTCGACCCAGAAACGAGCGTTGTTTTTTTATAGTAGTGGGAATATCAAAATTTTGTTTATAGCTATCCAAATGCAGCAATTTTACAGGATGACCTTGTTTTTGCCAAAAGTCGATATATTTCTCGTCTCGAATATTGTAATATGGCGGTAAAATACCAATGGATAAACCACTCTCCCAGCAAAGTTCTCGTAGTGTGACTTGATCCAATCGGAAGGCAGTCTTTGTATATGCTTGTTGCCAAGCTGTAAATAACTGCCTTAATTTTTGAGTATTTCGATACACAATAATACCAGAGTTGAACTGAACGTAAGTATTTGAAACATCAGCTTTCCAAGTTTGATTAGTAGCGAAAGTATTACGGCGTTGTGCATGTGCCATGACTACATCATGACGATTGAGCCAGTCAAAAATATCCCCAAGGGAGTGAATTAATCTTGTATCAGCATCTAAGAAAAGCGTTTCTTCAAATGGACTTTGTTGTAAATATTCAATCTTGGATCGCCGATTCGGATTTTCTATCAAAGCATAACTATCTATGAATGAAGATTGTATTCTTTTTTGATCTGTAAATAAATGAATAGCTAATGTAGGATGCCATTGCTTGACAGTTTGCGCCGAAGCCAGTGCCATATTGGTATAGCCTTTTCCCGTTGCAACATATATAACACCTCGTTTTTTCACTATATTTATTTATAAACTGTCAAAGAAGGATTCTTTTTAATTTGTTCGTATTTCTCCAACCATTGTTTCGGATAAGTGTGGTCATAAATGGATAATAATTGCTGCACTTTTGGAGTGTAATAATTAGCTAGTTGGAGTTTTATATCATCTGGAAGTGTTAGATCAAACTGGCTATTATTATAACGAAAGGAAATAAGTTCTTGCGCAGATTGAAATTCTACTGTTTTTTGCACACCATCTCGGATATACGTCCGTTTCTTACCTTGGTACTCCATACAAGTATCCAGATCATCCGATATTTCTAAAAATCGACAAATACGAGTAAAATAATCAACTGGATCATTTGTTAAATCTTCATAAAAACCAATAAATAATTGCTCTTTATCAAATACTTCTAACCAATTTTGTAATCCAATATCAGGGTAGGCAGTGTCATATTTGAGTAGGTCATCTACTAATTTTTGATATGAACATCTATTACGAGGGAAATTAGGATGATTTTTGAAATACATTTTGGTATGTGACCATAATCTAGAAATAGGTTCTCTTAGAAAAAGTAAAACTTTTACCTGTGGAAAAATTTGCTTTATTTCTTGAATCGTCTTTTTCTCTAAGTGATAATACTGAGGTGTAATATCTCCCATTTTATAATCTGTAAAGTAAAATAGAGATTTATAGTAATTTAACGTAAACCTACCTGTTAAACGACGAAGTTCGTACTCAACTTGTTGTTTAATTCTTCTTTCTATGTTGCCTTTTATTGCTGCCTCAAAGTATCGAATAAATCGTTTTTTTACGATTTTTCGACGATAAGTATTTCTAAATTGCTCTAGTTGTGTTCGTACTTTGCCAGTTGTGCGTATTCGCTCACGATATGAAAAGTAATTGATTTCCTTTAAGGCGGTTCTTTTTATTTCACGATGCCTGCCGATAACCTTATTTAGCCATGTTGTACCTGTTTTATGAGGTCCAACGCAGATAAAATATGGTTGAAAGCATTTAATATTTTCTTTATTGGAATTCATTGTCTATTCTCTATAAATGCATTAAATACAGTTTGATGGAGCGTAAGCAAATCCAAAGTGATGCTTGATTCAATCCTATCGTTTGAAGTACGAACCTTGTTAATAGTAAACTATCTTTAGGTGTTGTTTTCCAGTAAATTTCTTTCCAAATAAATGCTATGATTTGATTTCTAAAAGAATTTGGAATTTGTCGTATGACTTCTCTTCGATCGAAAAAATCTTTAATCCAATCACCTAGTTCCGTTAATTCATTTCGACTTAATATGTCCTTATTACTTTCGGAAAAGAGTAATATATTTTTCAAATCATTGTTTGAAAGTGTTATACCTTTTTGACTAAACTGTCCACGTATAACTTGTTCTACGAATTGTAATAATAAAAGGCTATTCTTTCGATGTACATTTTGTGGATGGAGTCTGTATCGTATTAAAAAATCTGGCAGATTTGCTCCTTTATATTGATTTAAAACTCTGCTGTACCATTCGTAATCTTGTACTAAAATATAACTTTCATCGTATTGGAATTGGTCAAATACTGTTCGCCGTACCATGATGCTTGAATGAATAAAAGGACAAAAAAATAGGCAATAAACATTCAATATATCCGATTCAACAGGCAAAGTCTTTCCCTGATACATTTGATTACTATGTTCATCATCAATAATTATCTGCGTACCTACAATTGCAATTTCAGGGTGCGTTTCTAAAAAACTAACCTGTTTTTCTAAGCGAGTTGGTAGGCAGACATCATCACCATCCAAACGAGCAATATATTTTCCTTTTGCTAAAGCGATTCCTTCATTGGCACGAACGGCTTGGTTTTTATTTAACCCATCATTAAAGAACCGAATCCTTTTATCTTGGTAAGACTGAATGATTTCGGCTGTTTTATCCGTTGAACCATCATTGATAATAATCAGTTCAAAATTGGAATATGTTTGTGCAAGCACGCTATCTATTGCTTCAGCGATATAGCGTTCCTCATTATAAACCGACATGATAATAGATACCAATATCATTCATTCAATATTTGGTGAACGTGTTGCAACCACTGTGCCGTGTATTGATTTTGAAACTTATCATGTGCAGCTTTGATATTTTCCAATTCTTTAGCAGCAATTATTTTCTTGAAGTCCATTGGAATAGGTTGTGTATAACTATTGACTTTAGTATATAATAAATCTGTAAATTGATCCTTTTGAAGTTTTGGAACACCCAAAAAGTCAAAGATTTGCTCGGTGAACTCGTACGGATTCCCATTCACTTCCTCATAAAACCCATAAAAAATCTGATGGCTATCAAAATATTTTTCCCAACGTGTACTATGTTGTGCATAGCTAGATTGTAAGATATATTTTGGTTTGTAATATAAAGACAACTCCTTTGTGGATGACTTACTCGGATCTTTTTGAAAACGATTTTTAAAGGTCATACAAAGCTGTGACCAATCTCGTTCTATTGGATTACGAAGTAGGTAGATAATTTTAACATTAGGTATAGTACTGAAAACTTCCTTTATTTTATTATCAGAAATTTGATGATATTTGGGTGTGATTTCGCCACATATTTGCTCCGTACTTGGTGTAAAGAGACTTTGATAATAATTTATATTCCGCTTTTTGAAAAAATAATTATACGACCAGAATAATTGTTTTTTAGGAAGACGACGAAGGTTGCGAAACCGATTTTTACTTTTAATATTGTCCTTTTCAAATAATAAAGCCCCAAAATGCGAGCGATTGTTTCTTCGATTGAAATAATGCAATTCCTTCATCGGTGGCATCCAAATCATTGGGTGCTTCTTCAAAATGAGATTCAACCAGCTTGTAGCTGACTTGACAGATCCAATACCAATAAAATGTGGAAGCATTTCGAGTGAAATTTAATATCGTTTCCAAGTGAATAACACTACAAAGCGTTCCCAAAAAAGATAAAACCAATAGCGGTGCATCTTTACAGGAAAAGCTAAGAGTACGATCCAAAATTGTTGTCGTAAAGAAATACGGTTTTTCCAGTCATTTGATATGCTAATTGTGCTATCTTTTTGAAAGCGCATCGGATTTCCTTTTAGATGGTGGTAGGTTTGCTGTTGCCAATTTAGGTCAATAGAATTTATAGGAATATCTATCTGTTGTAGAATTTTTTGGAGTTCCTCAATTGGGTTTTTAACGAGTGCTTCATATCGAATAGTCAGCGTATCTTGAGTATTAGCATATTTTACTACTTCTTTGTAAAATGATGGATAATAATGTGCTACATCCCACCAATCGTACTGTCGTTTTACCCAAGAATGGACTACCGCTTGAGGTTCACGATACAAAACTATCGGTATAACGTTGAATCCTGCCTGCTGGAGTTGTACAAACCGAGAAACGATTTTTGAATTATCTACAATAATGGTATTTTGGCTAATAGCTGAAATAGCTTCTAGTAAAACGCTATTGTGTAATAGAAAAGTTTCCTTATCCTCTGCTTCAACATTTAGCTGTTCTAGTGTTAATCCGTATTTTTCACTGATTAAGGCATTTGTTTTTGTCCAGAAATCACAATCTTGATACCTTTTTTGGTTACAACTACAAAGACCTTCTTGTAGTGCGTCAATTCTTTCTGGATGTTTAGAAAAAATAAATAACTCACCTGCTCCATAAATTCCTTGTTGACTACCTAGCAATAACGAAAGCAAGGTTGAACCGCTATAAGACGGACAGAGTGGATATAAAATAGTAATATGTGGAAGTGGATTGTCCAAATTTTATTCTAAAATTGTATTTAATAATGAATCCAATTTAGCAGTAAAGATCGTTGCGCCTTTCGTATTCATATGATTAATATCATAAAACAAGTCTGGTTGATCTTCGTAGATACGTTCTTCATTCCAAATGTAAACGTTAGGAGTATCTTCGTATCGTTCCAAAAAACCATTTCGACGCGCTCGACTTGGGGTTTTAATATTGTTGAAAAGGGCTAGTTTGGGAGGGGACAATAAAATGATTTTGATATTTCGGTTTAGGCATTTTTGGATAAGTTGGTTCAATTGGGTTGTGTTTTGTAAAAAAACTTTTTCATTTCCTTTTTTTTGATGATTCTTCAACTTCGATTTTATTTTTTTTGATAAGACTATATTTCCACTACCATCAATAGATATTGCAGACTCCTCACGATACATATATCCATATTGGTTAAAATATTGTGTAGAATCAATCAATTTTTGAAGGTAATTTTTAAAGTTAGCCGTCAATAAAAAATAATCTTTAAAAGGAATTTTTTGAGCATAATTATTAATTCCATGATATATGTACAATAAGTGGTTTTTATTCCAGTCACCATCTCTATTGTCTTCTAAAGTGTGCGTACTTATCGGAAAGATAATGACTTCTAGATTAGGCAATTCGTTAATGTATTTATTAAATAACAAAAAATCAATATTAATTGCACCTCCAGCATGAGCGAGACTTGCAGTCTTAATGTTTAGTAGTTCAGGGTTAACCGCCCTCCAATTGTGAGAAGCTCCAAATATGAGGCATCCAATATCTTCTTTATTTTCCTGTATAAATTTTTCTTGAAAGTAAAAGCTATTATTTGTCCTAAGACGGTACTCACCTAAAGTAAAACATATCATAATAGGTAATATAAAAACACCAAACCGTTTGATAAATTTATTCATTACTAAAACTGAAAATATATAAATGCCTGTTGTTTACCTCCGAAATAGGCAATACAGAACAAGATGATATAATAAAAGGCATGTCGAATCATTCGAGGTTGTTGTATGGTAAAGTTAGTTAGGGTATGTTTATCTCGACGACCAATCCAATCTTTCAGAAGCATAATAATTGTTAATATTACTATTGGTATTACTGATGGAAGTTTTTGGTTGAGTGTTGGTATTTCAAATAGCGAGGAGGAAAGTATTTTTCTAAATATTAAAATTGATTGATCAACTGTTTCAGACCTAAAGAATACACCTCCAAGCATAAAAAGGATAAACGTTCGAATCATTCTAATACTTTCATAAAAATTTGGTAGCATCCTATCGTATGCTACTATTTTATGATGCTTGTACTTTTTATTTGAGTGCATATCAAATACTACCAAAATACCATTGTACAAACCAAATAAAATAAATGTCCAGTTGGCACCATGCCAAAACCCTGATAACAAGAATAATACTAAAATTTTAGTTTTCTTATTCCAGTTAAACATCTTAATATGCGATAAGAAAACATATACGTAATCTCTAAACCAAGACATTAATGTGATGTGCCACCTTCTCCACAATTCTGTCATATCTCTCGAAAAAAAAGGATTAGCAAAATTCTGTTTTAAGTTAAAACCTATCAGACCAGCAATACCTATAGCGATACTAGAATAACCCGAAAAGTCGCCATATACTTGAAAGGTAAAGAAAATAGTTCCGATCAACAAGGTACTTCCAGATAAGGTATCAGAATTTTCAAAAATATAGTTGGCATAAATCGCA
>JAHDFQ010000145.1:7896-12536 GCA_020628085.1 Saprospiraceae bacterium | reverse complement strand
ATTCTTTTTATGACGGCAGATTTTTTTGCACAAGTAATTTTGACTGACTACTTAACACATTATTTTTATTGTCCTTGCCCTAAGGAGTATCCACGCTTTCCATCAAACGTGTATAAATTCTCCGTTTTAATAACGTCTAAATTATGGTCAATGGCTTGATTTAGTATTTTTACAATATCGGATTTAGCTGGATTTAAACCGTCAGCAGCCTCAAAACGACACCGCCAATGATCCGTGCAAAAGGTTTCTTTAAATCCTTTCGGCCAAA
Organism: Saprospiraceae bacterium; assembly: GCA_020628085.1. Lineage (GTDB taxonomy): Bacteria > Bacteroidota > Bacteroidia > Chitinophagales > Saprospiraceae > JAHDES01. The sequence goes on along the minus strand of JAHDFQ010000145.1, from coordinate 12,268 downwards.
CTTTGACCCCTCGATTGGTAATCATGGTTAACTTTAAATCATTATTCAACTGTTGCAACTGCTCTGCTAAGTCGTTGGTATGTTCTCCTCTCCAATCAACGAATACATCTACCCCACGTAAAGACTTTTCTTTCCGTTCAGGACGCACATATTCAGGTAAATTGATTTGTGTTCCCCTGCTATAAATAGTCGGGTTTAGTTTTTTAGGGTACTGACCTAAGCGTTCAATTACCGCTTTAGCAAATTCTTCTGTATTCACTTTTTGGGTACTCTCCCCTTCTTTGTAAATATCTGCCGTATGAATACCCTCTTCAATGGTACACGACCAAGCATTTTTGATTAATTCTGCCTTTTCCTGTAATCCAACATGGTTTAACATCATAATAGCCCCTCGCAATAAACCAGATGGATTCGCAATTTTCTTTCCTGCAATATCGGGCGCAGAACCATGAATCGCCTCAAACATAGCCACTTCACTGCCTACATTGGAAGAACCTGCCAAACCAACAGATCCAGAAATTTGTGCGGCAATATCAGAAATAATATCTCCATATAAATTAGATGTTACGACCACATCAAACATCTCTGGTGTATCTGCCAAACGAGCTGCGGCAATATCAATAATCCAACTATCAGATTCAATGTCGGGATACTCTTTTGCAATTTCTTTAAACACACTATGAAACAAACCGTCCGTATGTTTCATAATATTATCTTTCACGAAACAACTCACCTTTTTGCGATTATATAATTTGGCATATTCAAAGGCGTAGCGTACAATTTTTTCACAACCTGGGCGAGAAATCAGTTTAAGACACTGCACCACTTCATCCGTTTGTTGATGTTCAATACCTGCGTATAAATCTTCTTCATTTTCACGTACAATAACTACATCCATATCAGGATGTTTGGTAGCAATAAATGGATGAAAACTTTTACACGGACGAATATTGGCGTATAATCCGAGGGTCTTACGAAGGGTAACGTTTAGGCTTTTATATCCGCCACCTTGCGGTGTAGTAATGGGTGCTTTAAGAAACACTTTATTGGTTCGAATACTATCCCAAGCTTCGCTAGTAATTCCGCTGGTATTTCCAGATAAGTACACTTGCTCTCCAATTCCTACTTCTTCAAATTCGAGGGGTACTTCTGCGGCTTTAAATATGTCTAAAACGGCATCCATTATTTCTGGGCCGATTCCGTCTCCTTTGGCGATTGTTATTTTTTGTCTCTTCATACTTACAAGACCACCAAAGTTATGATTTGTTCGATGCTGATTTTAAAATATTTCGATTAAAAAAAGAGAGCTTAACAAATAAACAATAAGGAAACTATTCATTTATCCTTCAAAAAACGGATATTTCGCTTTAATCCAGCAAATTTTGTTCGTTTTACAGCAGATTTACGAAATATTTCTCTGAATACATCTTCCGTAATTTCTTCCCATTCATGAGCCGTCATCGTCAATAAATCAGGGTGTGGGTCAAAATCAGGTTCTTGATGGGGTTTAGAAAAGCGATTCCACGGGCAAACTTCTTGACAAATATCACAGCCGAACATCCAGTTTTCAAACTTGCCTTTATAACTTTCTGGAATAGTTTCCTTCAATTCTATCGTAAAATAAGAAATACATTTGCTCCCATCCATGACATAACCTTCAGGCGAAATGGCATCCGTCGGACAAGCATCAATACACTTGGTGCAAGTTCCACAAAAATCTTTCATGGGTGCGTCATATTCCAAATCTAAATCAATAATGAGTTCTGCTAGAAAAAAATATGATCCTTGTTTTGGATGAATCAACATGGTGTTTTTTCCCATCCATCCATTGCCGCTACGCACCGCCCAATCTCGTTCCAACACAGGCGCAGAATCCACAAAACAACGTCCGTTGACTTCGCCAATTTCCGTATTTAAAAATTGCAATAGCGACTTTAATTTATGTTTGATGGTAAAATGATAATCCTTCCCATAGGCATATTTGGAGATTTTGGGCGCAGTTGTATCTTCCTGCACTTCATCCGTATAATAATTATACATCAATGACACCACCGATTTTGCCCCAGGCACTAATTTCGTTGGATCAACCCGTTTTTCAAAATGGTTTTCCATGTAATGCAGCTTACCATGATTGCCTTGATTGAGCCAATCTTCTAGTCGGCGAGCTTCTACATCCATAAACTGCGCTTTGGCAATACCCACAAAATCAAAGCCCAAGCGATGTGCTTCGGAACGGAGGAGTTGGGTATGGCGTTGTTTTACTTGCACTAATCGAAGAAACTGGAAATAGAAATGAAATTGATTTATATTAAAATAACGATTCAAAAATAGAAATATTCTAACCATAAAACGACTAGCTTATGCAAAAACAATTTCCAAAAAATCTAACGTTCAAGCATACTTGGAGAACCTACCAAGCACGGGTTTTAACCAATATTAAGACACATCTCGAAGATCGAAAAATTCATATTGTTGCACCACCTGGCTCTGGGAAAACAGTTTTGGGACTTCAAATAGCCATTCAACTTAATCAACCGACGATTATTTTAGCACCGACGATTACCATTCGGAATCAGTGGGTAGAGCGACTACAACAGGATTTCTATTCAAAAAATATATCTGAATGGATTTCAACGGATATTAAAAAGCCGAACTTTTTGACCGTTTCGACCTATCAAGGTTTACATGCTGCTATTAAAAATGGATTTCCACTTTCAAAGGAACTTAAACAACTCGATGTGCAAACGATTGTGGTAGATGAATGTCATCATTTACAAAATGCGTGGTGGAAAAGTTTGATGACGGTTGTCGATGCTTTAAATCCAATCGTTGTGGCATTAACCGCAACACCGCCTTATGATGTAAGTGGTGCGGAATGGGAGCGTTACGATCAGTTGTGTGGAGCAATTGATGAAGAAATCGGTGTACCAGAACTAGTGGCAGCTCACAATCTTTGTCCTCATCAAGATTATATTTATTTCTCACAGCCAACTGATGATGAGCAAGCTCAAATCACGTCTTTCAGAGAAAAACTAGATGATTTTTTAGCGTTTTTACAACTCAATTTAGGGTTTAAAGATTTACTCAAACAACATCCATATTTGAATGATCCAGAGGCGAATTTTGAAGCTATTTATCAGAATCCTGCTTACTTTTCCTCGATTATAGTAATGCTCAATTATCTAGGTCGAGTGATTCCAGTTGAAGCGATTGGCATTATTGGTGCAGATGAAACGGATATTCCACCACTCAATGAACAGTGGTTGGAAACTTTCTGGAATGGGGCATTTAAAGACCCTTATTTTGAAAACTTAGCAGATCATGAAGATTATAAAAAAGTGATTCAGCATCTTAAAAAGATCGGGGCATTGAGTCGAGGACGTTTGAGGTTGTCCAGTCCAGAGAAACTAGACAAAGCACTTCGATCTAGTAAAAGTAAGTTGAAAAGTGTAGAGCAGATTGTTCAATTGGAATACAATAGTCTAAAAGAAAACTTACGCATGGTCATTCTGACAGATTTTATCCGAAAAGAAGCCTTACCCAAACATGAATTGGATACAAAACCTGTGGATTTGATCGGTGTTGTACCTATTTTTGAACGAATCCGTCGAAAATTTCCTTTAAAAATAGAACTTGGTGTATTGACGGGTTCTCTGGTTATTATTCCGACATTTTCAGAAGCTTTATTTGATGAAATTGTTGTCGAAAACCAGTTGGACTTTATGGATTTTTCAAAGAAAAAACTCATCCATGATGTAGATTATTTGATTATTGAAGCAAAAGAAAGTGCTAAAGATAAAATGGTGCATATTGTGACTACACTTTTTCAAAGAGGTGGAATCACCGTTTTAGTTGGTACAAAGTCTTTGCTAGGCGAAGGCTGGGATGCCCCTGCTATCAATGCTTTGGTGTTGGCAACGGTTGTTGGATCGTTTGTATATTCCAATCAGATGCGTGGGCGTGCAATACGTACATTACGTCATGATGCGACAAAAACAGCTAACATTTGGCACTTGGTCTGTGTAGATCATTTTAATGCTCATGGAGGCAGTGATTTCAATATTCTAAAACGACGATTTCGATCTTTTCATGGACTATCATTTGATGTACAACCACTCATACAAAATGGTATTAGTCGCTTTGATTTACCTGATTTCCCATTAACAAATAAAAATATTGAGCAGTTAAATCAGGAGATGGAAATTCATGCTCAAAATCGTCCTCGTTTGCTCAATGAATGGAAAACTGCGCTGGAAACAGGTGTTGAAATGACCGAAGAAATCAAAATTCCAATCAAACGAACGAAACGTTATAAAAAAGAGCATCAGCTGTTGGTTAATCAGTTACATTATGATTTGGATTATGAGTTTGA
>JAHDFQ010000145.1:0-7796 GCA_020628085.1 Saprospiraceae bacterium | reverse complement strand
AATTACAAGTTAAAAAAGATTCCGATTCTGAATCGGATTTGAATCTCACTTTGCTCAACAGTACTCCAAAAGAAGAACATGTCTTTATGGATAGTATCCAAGAACTCATGAATCCAATTGATAATCCTCGTTATTTATTAGCATTAGATAGTAAAGCATCCAAAAATGACAAAGTTTATTACGCCGTCCCAACCAGCGTTTCTAAAAACAAAAAAGCAGCAGAACTATTCCTCGAATTTTGGAAAGCAGAATTAGGGGATGCTGAATTAATTTTTACTAGAAATATAGACGGACGACACGAATTACTAAAAGCAAGAGGACAGTCCTTTTCGTTGGATAGTCATCCAGAAACAGAACGTATGAGTCGTTGGAGTTAGACTTTTTTTACCACAGAGTTAAACAGAGGTTTGCGCAGAGTTACACAGAGATAAAGAGCGACTAAAGTTACTACTTCCCAAACACCAACAATACCATCAACACAAACGGAATTAAAAATAAAAAAGCATCAAAACGATCTAAAAAACCACCATGACCAGGTAACAATGTTCCAGAATCCTTTGCGCCGACACTTCGTTTGAGCATGGATTCTACTAAATCACCAATAGAACCGAAAATAGTTACTGCCGCCGCTATGGCTAGCCATGTATTCAGTGATAAAACGGGAAAAATAAAACTCAATACTGCTCCCATTATGATGGTACCAACTGCGCCACCAATTGAACCTTCCCATGTTTTCTTAGGGGAAACTTGTGGAAATAATTTATGTTTTCCAAAATTAGACCCTGCAAAGTAAGCAGCGGTATCGTTTGTCCATGTCAATAACAACATTCCAAAAATAATCGTGGGTTGAAATCCATCGAATTGTGCGCCGATATAATATAACATCGCATAGGGTAAACCAATGTAAATAAAGCCCGTCATCATCGCTCCTATATGCCGAATAGGTTGGTCAGATAAACGGATGAGTTCATAAATAATATATAAAAACAAAAGATTAGTCAAGACGGTCAATTGTACTAACGGACTAGGTGTGTCAATCCAATTCATATCCGATAAAAAGACTTCCAAATAAGGTAAGATTCCCAATCCAACACCCATGATTCGACGAGTTTTTCGGGTTTTAGAGCCTTTTAAAATCAACGTAAAAAATTCCCACAAACAGAGTGCCGTTATGACGAGGAATAGGATTCCAAAGGTGAGCTTACTCGTAAATATCCCTGCAATCATAACGACGGCAAAAATAATGGCGGTTATTACTCGTTGTGTCAAACCTGTCATAATGGGTTATTTAAATAAAGTTGCGCAGCAACATAGTAAAATAGTGATGAGTTAATTGGTTGTTAATAGAATTATTATACATAATGCTATATGTTTGATAGTAAACTAGCAAACTCATGTTTTGGTCTGAAATAGCATGAACAGATTATCAAAGAATACTCTGGTAGCAAATATAGTAAAATCGATTATATCAATAATAAAGCGAGCTGATTAGGATTGCTATTATCCTTGTTTTTTCGATTTAAGAGTTGTTGTCATTGACTCAGGAGCAAAAATAGAAAAAGAAGTTCTCTGACATAATGGAACGTTACAGATGTAACTTTCAAATGCAGCAGGTGTTTCTATTTCCAAAGAAACGTGAGATCTTTGATAGTTATAAAATCACACATCCCTCTTTCAAGATGATACACGAAATCTTCATAAGATCTTGGATTCAACTAATAAATGCAACGGCAAGAAAAAAATGCTGGTTCATTTGTACTACCTGTGTCGTTCCTTTTTTATGATGCGGTGAATATTTATATATCCACCGATATATGCTCATTTTGCTAACATCATACAATCTTGAAAGTTCGTGAATACTTATTTGTTGATTCACCAATTCTTTCGCTTTTTGTCTTTTGAACTCCTCTGAAAAAGTGCGCCTTTGGCGTAGCTTTAATTTATTTTTAAATTTGTTGTCTTGTCCCGACATATGTTAGTGACTTTTATGGTCATCTTATTTCAGGATAAGACAAAATAGATGCGGTTCTTAATTAAACAATGTCATCAAACTTACAAAATACTATTTTGTAGACCACCTAATCCACAAAATATCTTCTAAAGAGGAATTCTTTAACAATTCATTCATCTTATATCTAGTAGTTTTATTAACTTTAAAAATCTTTTACAAGATTGAATAACTTTTGTAAAAATTAGTTTATTGGTTTTGTTTTTAGTTCATTGTATAAATGAATGATATTTTATTAAAGAACATTTTATAATATTTAATTTTATTTCTTATGAAAAGAATTTTTACGTTTTTACTAGCAATTACTTGTTTTGCGTATACATCTCAGGCACAATTGCCAGATGGCAGTATAGCACCTGATTTTACAGTCACGGATTTGGATGGTAATACACACAACCTTTACGACTACCTAGACGATGATAAATATGTTATTCTTGATATAATGGCTAGTTGGTGTTCACCATGTTGGGCAATGCACGAGGCTGAAGTATTAAAAGATTTTCATGCTTTATACGGTCCAGAAGGAACAAATGAAGTTGTAATTATCTCTGTAGAAGGAGACCCTCGTACTAGTGTTGGCTGTCTTTCAGGACCAGAAACTTGTGATTTCAATGGTGCGGCAGATCCACTTGCCTCTTTGGGTGACTGGTTAACAGGAGTAGAATACATCTTTGTAAATGATGATAATTTAGCGACAACATATGATATCAGTGGTTTTCCTAATATCTATTCTATTTGTCCAAATCGTCAAACAACCTTATCTCAAAACTTTGGAGGTACTACAGTAGCTGATCTTGAAGCGATGATTGGTGCTTGTGTACCTGTATCTAATGGCACAGATGGTGCTTTACTTTCTATTGAAGCTTCTGCTCCTGCTGCTTGCGGTGATCTGACGGTTGCTCCAAAAGTATTATTCCAAAATAATGGAACAGAGGAAGTAACAGCTCTTAGTATTGATTTGATGGTCAACGATAATACCGTAGAGACTATTGACTGGACAGGTAGCTTAATGACATACCACGTAGAAGAATTTTCATTTGCATCAATCACGGAGGCAGGTGGTTCTACTATAGAAGCTATAGTGACGTCTGTAAATGGCTCGGAAGATGTAGTAGCTAACAATAATATGTTAACTACTAGTTTGGGGTCAAATACAGCTCAAACTACAGAAACGGTTACGTTTGAGATTCGAACTGATTTTTGGCCAGAAGAAGTTTCTTGGGAACTACTAGACGAAAATGATGAAGTAGTAGCTTCTAGTACTGATTTAGGAACATTATCTTGCGATGAAGTTTACACACAGGAATATGACTTAGTAGTAGGGTCTTGTTATAAATTTTCAATATTAGATAGTTTTGGTGATGGCTTGCTTAATGGCCCTATTAATCCAACATCTCATTCTTGTGATACTGAAAATGGTATGAATAGCGAAGCAATGGGTGCTGTAAGTTTGAGTAGTAGTTTAGGTGTTATTTTTGAAGATATTGATTATGGAACAGGTACAGATATTATATTCAATGTAGAAATGTCTTCTTCAAATAATAATATCGAAGATGCTGTAGAAGAATTATCTCTATTCCCTAACCCTGTAAAAGATGTATTAAACGTTAGTTTCAACTTAGAAACGTCAACAACTGTTAAGACTTCTATCATTAGTACAGTAGGTCAAGTCATGAATACTTCAGTAGCTAACTTCAGTACTGGTCAAAATCAAACCGTAATAAATACGGCAAATCTTTCAAACGGTATGTATATTGTAACGTTTGAAACAGCAGAAGGCATTACATCTAAGAAATTTACGGTAAGTAAGTAATCACAGAAAAGCACAGTAAAATATATTCTTATTTTGTTGATGTAAAATTAAGCTGTTCGTAGCTTACCTAGATTACAGATTTATTTAAATTATAGAAAAAAGTCTGGTCAATACATATTGATCAGACTTTTTTATTGCTAACAACTCCGTAATAAATAGCACACACCATCAACGAACGCTTCGGATCAAATCAGGTCATAACTTCACTAAGTTGATATGGGTATTAAACCGTGGAATGGGGCTTATGTTTAGGGAATTGGGCGGTATATTTACTTTGTAGAATGACGGTATCTTTTCTTATAACTTTCATCTGATATTCAAAACCCTTATCTTTGGCGTACTTTTAGATTTAAACAATATTATTTACTTGAGTTATAAACCCATATCATGCAAAAGCACTACTTTCTTTTCTTTTCGATTTTTCTTTTTTTTCAAAATACTGGGCAAGCACAAGATGTGATTTTAACTACACAAGCAGCAGTAGATGCTTTTGATACGAGTATTACGATTATTGAAGGAAATTTAAAAATAGAAGGTAATGACATTGTTGACTTATCTAATTTATCCAATATTAAGCATGTTGGTTTATCCTTATGGGTTAGGAATACTTCTAATTTGAATAGTCTAGATGGTTTATCTAATGTGACTCACATAGAAGAGGATTTAAGAATTAGCGGCAATGCAACTTTGCAGCATATAAATGGTCTGTCAAATGTTACACATTTGGGCGGTTCTTTAACAATTTTACAGAATTATAATTTGCAAAATGTAGATGGTCTAATAAATCTTACTGTTATCAATGATTTTTTGAGGATTGAGTCTAATAATGTTTTAGAGAATATAGATGGATTATCTGGTATAGTTTCTGTTCAAAATGGTTTAGATTTACTAATTAACCCTGCTTTAGAAAATCTAGATGGTTTGATAGGCCTTACTTTTGTTGGAGACGATTTATCTATTAGTTTCAACAAAATCATAGAAAACCTAGATGGTTTATCGAATCTTATTTCTGTTGAACATGATTTAAGCATTTCATCCAATGATGACTTACAAAATCTAGATGGTTTGTCTAATCTTATTTCTGTTGGAAGTTCTCTAACTATTACAGGTACCCGAACAGAAGACTTTTACGGTTTGACAAACCTCACTACAATCTCAGGGAATTTGAATATTACAGCAAATAACTCTATTGAAAATTTCCATGGATTAGAAAACCTCACTTCTGTATTAGGAGATTTTACGATATCATTTAATAATCAATTAAAAACTTGTGATGGCTTAACAAACCTCACTTCTATTGGAGGTGATTTAGATATTTACGATAACAATAGAATATATAATCTTTATGGATTAGAAAATCTTAAGTCTGTCGGGGGCTCTATGCGACTCTGGCAAAACGACGATTTATTAGGCGTAAATGGTTTAACAAACCTTACCTTTATTGATGGATCCTTGACAATAAGAGAGGATGAACTGAAGAACCTAGATGGTTTGGAAAGCCTTATTTCTATAGGAGATTATTTAAGTATTAGAAGAAATAATCGTCTAAGAAATATTTACGGTTTGACAAACCTCACTTCTATTGGAGGCTACTTAGATGTTGAAGGAAACGATGTTTTATTGAATGTGGATAGTTTAAATAATCTTGTTTTTATAGGTGGATATTTAAATATTGAGCGAAACGAATTATTGCAAAATATAGATGGTCTAGAAAATCTTTCCTCTATTGAAGATGATTTAAATATTGAGGGAAATGACTCTTTAGAGAACTTAAACGGTCTTGCAGATATTATTTTTGTTAATGGAGATATAACTATTTCCTATAATTCTAACCTAACAGACTGCTGTGGTATTCAACAACTATTCATTATTCCCGATGCTATCAGTGGAGATATTGATATCAATAATAATCCTTCAGAATGTAGCTCTCAAGATGAAATAATAGCCTCGTGCGAACCACCTTTTTCTGCTCAAGGTTGTATGTACTGGGATGAAAATCAAAATGGAACAAAGGATGAAAATGAAAAGAGTATATCGAATAATAATAGTAAAGTATCTCCAAGTAATATAATTAGCTTTCTTGATACAGCAGGTTGTTATACCCATTTCCTTGAAAATGGTAATTATAACCTTACTTATACGCCATCTCCTCTTTGGGAATTGACTTCAGATTCAGCAGCATATAACATTACAATCAATAATGATTATCATACCGATCTGGACTTTGGTTTTATCCCTACTGATACGGTAGTAGCTGGAAATCTCCATGTAGCAGCAGGTATTCCCCGTTGTTTTCGAGAGGTAGAATTTGATTTTAATTTCCGAAACGAAGGAACGACTATCCTAGATGGAATCATGTGGGGACAAGTCTGGGATGAATGGATGGAAGTGACTGAATATATTCAACCACCTGATACTATTGATGCAGCAGCAAACGGTGTCCGATGGGGCTGGTTCTATGAAGATTTGTATCCTGGGGAGTTGTTACAAGAATCGGTGATACTGGAAATGCCAGAAATTGATGAAGAAGGATTTGAATTAGGGGATTGGTATTTGGTGACCTCAACCGTAGAGGCAAACGGACATACAGGTGGGACAGAATTTTACAATTATCGTCTGAATGAAGAAATTGTTTGTGCTTATGACCCCAATGATAAACTCGTTTCTCCTGATCGAGAAGGGGATGAGAATTATACGCTTTTTGAAGAAGATTTATTTTACACGATTCGTTTCCAAAATACAGGAAATGATACTGCTTTTAATGTAGTTGTTCGAGATACGTTGGATGAAAATTTGAATACTTCTTCTTTTCGTCTTTTAGCTAGTAGTCATCAAGATATTTTACGAACCGAAATTGCCGAAAGTCAATATGTAACCTTTACGTTTGATAATATCATGCTACCTGATAGCAATGTGAATTTCAATGGCAGCCAAGGTTATGTTACTTATATCATCCAACCCAACGAAGGTTTGGACGAAAACACGATCATCGAAAATACCGCTTCTATCTATTTTGATTTTAATCCACCCATAGTAACGAACACGACTCAAAATACGATGGTGAGCTGTCTGCCTATTGAGGCAATAACAATAGAGGCGAGTATCGCATCAGGTGAATCTTACACGTTACCTGATGGGATGGTGGTTAATGAGTCGGGAACATATACAACAGAAGTCTTGAACGAGGAAGGTTGCCCCACGGAGATTGTGATTACTATTTTAGATGTACTTTCAAGTACAAATAGTTTAGTATGGAATCAATATGTTGCTCTCTCTCCTAATCCCACGAAGGAATATTTTATTTTTGATATTCAAACCAATGAGGTTATCAACCATCAATTGGATATTACCAATATTTACGGGCAAATCGTCTTAACAAGAAATATCCAAAATGTACAGACAAAAGTCAATGTAGAGCATCTAGTTTCGGGAGTGTATTGGGTTCAACTTCGTAATTCAATGAATGAGCTAGTGGCAGTGCAAAAGTTAATGATAGCAAAGTAACAATTCTTATAGAGCCTATATTTACTTAATACTTGCTCTAACGCGTCCATCAAAACTTAAATTTTGATGGACGTTTTCATTTCTGTGCGAAATTTTAGCTGTTTTATGCGAGAAAAACTATAATTTGAAGCAAATCAAAAACGATGTCCTACAAAAAAGTCCTATCCTTTGCCCGTGAAATGCGAAAGAATCCCACTCCGGCCGAAGCCTTTTTCTGGGATAAAGTACGCAAACGCAGATTTCTAGGCTTAAAATTTCTACGTCAATACATTATTCAACATTCAGATGTTTTGGGAAAGAAAGGTTAATTTGTCGGACAAAATTACTTGTATAATAAAACCGTCCTTCAAAAATTGACTAAGAAATTGAATACATGGAAATTACGAAGGAAATATTTGAAGGACTTGAAGGTTTTATTATACTAATTTTTCTGACCTACTACTTATTCATTCCTAATTTTTATTGCCATGA